>NZMW01000002.1 GCA_002694685.1 Balneola sp. | reverse complement strand
AGCTGACCCTACGCTCTTGGTCATTCTGTAAAAAGAATTGAACAAGCTCTCGCTCGCACAAACAATCTGATCTATACTTCATTCATGTCTAAGAACAAATGTCACAAGTATTTTTCGTTTTTGTGACAGAAACCAAAGATAAGATTAATTTTACTTAGATGTCAACTTTATCTTAATAAATCTTCAACTTTTTTTGACATCTTTTCGGGTATAGTCCTTTGGCAAATCTATACCCGAAAGAAAAAGCCTTTAAATACATTTAAAGGCTTTTTAAAATATACTGGTACCTAAATTATTTTTTTTCTTCAGCAGAATCTTCTGTTGCTTCTTCATCAGCAACTACGTTATCAGCTTCATTAGCTGAATCTTCAACTACTTCTGTATCTTCTGCTTTTGCAGGCTCTTCTTTCTTCTCTTTAGTAGATTTCTCGTCTACTGAAGTTGTAGGAGTGTTACTCTTTCCTGCACGTCGAGTCTTTTTCTTGCCGTCAGAAGCTGAAGAGCTTCCTTCTGGCTTAATGTCGTTATAATCTACTAACTCTACGATTGCGATCTCAGCGCCATCACCTTTTCTATAGCCGGCCTTGATAACACGAGTATAACCACCTGGGCGATCCTTACTCTTTGGACCTACTTCAGTAAACAGCTGCGTTACTGCTTCTTTATTCTGCAAAGAAGAGAATACTTGCCTTCGATTATGATGAGTGTCTTCTTTAGCTCTGGTAATTAAAGGCTCAACAAAACCACGAAGTTCTTTAGCCTTAGCAAGGGTTGTAGTAATTCTGTGCTCTCTTATTAAAGCCATTGCAAGAGATTGCATGGTGACTTTACGATGAGCAGCTGTCCTGCTTAATTTTCTACCTTTTATTCCGTGACGCATGATTTAAATTCCTTTATACTTAGTCCAAATATTTTGATACGTCCATCCCAAACTCAAGATTCTTCTCTTCGATAACCTCAACTAATTCACTTAGCGATTTCTTACCGAAGTTTCTGAATTTAAGAAGGTCTTGCTCATCGCGAGATACTAACTCTCCAATAGAATTAATGTTCGCTGACTTAAGACAGTTATAAGCACGAACGCTAAGATTGAGATCTTCAATACTTGTTCTCAACAGATTAGCAACTCGCTGCTTCTCAGCATCAACTTCTTCTTCTTCTTGTGTGAATGGCTCTTCGATTTCTTCAGTGATGAATTTCTCGATATGCTCTTTAAGAATTTTACCAGCAATGGTAAGAGCTTCTTTTGCATTAACGGATCCATCAGTTTCAATATCCATTACCAGCTTTTCGTAATCAGTACGCTGACCAACACGAACGTTTTCTACATTATACTTTACTGACTTAATAGGTGTGAAAATAGCATCGATAGGAATTAGATTTACATCTTCCTCTTCTACCGACATCTCTTCAGCGGGAACGTAGCCTCGCCCACGACCTACTTTAAGTTCAATTTCCAACTCAGCATCATCAGCAAGGTTGGCTATTACCAAGTCCGGATTCAGTACATCGTACTCAGCAGTAGCATCATCAATATCCTTCGCAGTTAATTCACCTTGTCCACTTTTAGAAATGTGAATTACACCAGAACTTTGCTCTACTTGCTTGAATCGAACTTCCTTAAAGTTAAGGATGATTTCATAGACATCTTCCTTCACTCCTTTAATACTTGAGTATTCGTGATCAACACCATTAATTTTAACGGCGTTGATAGCAATACCCGGAAGTGAAGAGAGCAGAACTCGTCGGAAAGAATTTCCTATTGTTACACCAAAACCTCTTTCAAGCGGTTGAAGAACAAACGTACCAAAATTGTCGCTGTCTTCAACAACGTTAAGAGTTTCAGGCATCTGAATGCTGTAATTGCTCATAATAAGATCTTAAACTTTTATAATTACTTAGAATAAAGCTCAACAATAAGCTGAACGTTTATATTTTCAGGTATCTCTTCCATAGTAGGAACATAAAGCATCTTACCTGATCTTGACTTCGGATCTGTTTCAACCCATTTGTATTTGTTTCTTGATGATCCGTCTAAAGCATCTTCTATAACAAGAAGGTTTCTCGATTTAGGACGAATTGAAACAACATCACCAGGACTCATTTCAAAGGAAGGAATATTAACTACTCCTCCATTAACAACAATATGCTTGTGTGTTACAAGCTGACGAGCCTGACGTCGGGTTCTTGCAAAACCCATTCTAAAAACAGTATTGTCTAAACGACTTTCTAATGCCTGAAGTAAATTCTCACCTGCAACGCCATCTTTGGCTGAAGCTGATTTAAACAAATTACGGAACTGCTTTTCGAGCAACCCATAAGTGTATTTTGCCTTTTGTTTTTCTTCAAGCTGAATAGCATACTCAGATTTACGATTAAATCTTGAGCGGCCGTGCTCACCAGGTCCGTAGGGCTTACGCTCTAAGGCTTTACTTGGTCCAAAGATTGGCTCTTTGAATCGTCTGGCTTTTTTCTGTTTTGGTCCTCTATATCTTGCCATTATACAATCTTCTTACAATTAAACTCTTCTTCGTTTCGGTGGTCGGCATCCGTTGTGTGGTAGCGGAGTACGGTCTTTAATGGAAGTAACTTCCAAACCTGAACTAGCCATTCCACGAACCGCTGCTTCACGTCCTGAACCAGGACCTTTTACAAATACTTCTACTTTTCTCAAGCCCATTTCGTGAGCTGTTTTGGCAGCAGTCTCGGCACTCAATTGCGCGGCATAAGGAGTATTCTTACGTGAACCCTTAAACCCTTCTTTACCGGCAGATGACCAAGAAACAACGTTCCCATCAGCGTCGGTTATTGTTACAATCACATTATTGAATGTAGCTTTAACAAAAGCCATCCCATTGGGATCACTTAGTTGTTTTTTCTTTTTACGCTTTGCAGCTAAAGATGCTTTTGGTTTTTTATTAGCCATGGGTTATCTCAATTTCTGTATTATTTAACGGCCTTCTTCTTACCGGCAACCGTTTTCTTTCTACCTTTACGTGTACGTGCGTTGGTTTGAGTACGCTGGCCTCTTACTGGAAGACCACGTCGGTGACGAACACCTCGGTAGCTACCAATCTCGATCAAGCGACGAATGTCACCATTCACTTCACTTCGAAGCGCACCTTCAACTTTATATTCTTCGTCGATAAGAGTACGTAGCTTACTTACTTCTTCATCTGTCCAATCCTGAACTTTGGTATCTTTATCGATATCCAAACCTTCAAGTATCTCAGCTGCTTTAGAGCGGCCAATTCCATAAATGTAAGTAAGGCTGATTATGCCTCTTTTTTGTTTTGGTAAATCTATTCCAGCAATACGTGCCATATAAGTACTCGGTTATTCGATTAGCCCTGACGCTGCTTATGGCGAGGGTTTTTCTTGTTAATCACGTAAAGTCTTCCTTTACGTCGTACAATTTTGTCGTCTGAACTTCTTTTCTTTACTGATGATCGCGTTTTCATGACAACCTCTTTATTTATATCTGTAAGTTATTCTTCCTTTAGATAAATCATAGGGCGACATTTCTACTGCCACTCTATCTCCCGGGAGAATTTTAATGTAATACATACGCATTTTACCTGATACGTGAGCCAATATCTCATGCCCATTATCTAATTCCACACGAAACTGTGCGTTAGGTAGTGCTTCTATTATTTCTCCATCTTGTTTTATCGGCTCTTGTTTAGCCATAATACAATATGTTGTTTTGATTTTTTTCCGAGAGCTCAGCAATATAATCAAAAGTGCTGAGAATTTCAGCCTTTCCTTCACGAATTACAATATCGTGTTCGAAGTGAGCGGCTAAACTCTCGTCGGCTGTAACTACTGTCCAGCCATCGTTCAATGTTTTTGTTTTCCAAGAACCCATTGTAATCATAGGTTCAACTGCGAGAGTCATTCCTGATCGGAGTCTCTCACCTTTTCCTTTTCTTCCAAAGTTGGGTACTGAGGGATCTTCATGCATTGCTTTTCCAATCCCATGGCCAACTAATTCTCTAACTACTCCGTAGCCTTCATCTTCACAGTGTGTTTGAATGGCATTCGCCAAGTCTCCCATTCTGTTACCATGAACGGCTTTTTCAATCCCTTTATAAAGAGATTCTAAAGTAGTTCTCAATAATTTCAAAGCTTCCTCATCACATTCACCAACTGCAAATGTGTAGGCATGATCACCGAAGTATCCATTCTTTTCAACTCCGCAATCAACAGAAACAATATCGCCTTCTTCTAATTTTCTTTTACCCGGGATTCCATGTACCACCTCTTCATTTACTGAAATACAAAGTGTGGCTGGGAATTGATTCCCTTTAGGACCATAACCTTTAAATGCAGGTCGTCCCTTTTCTTTAGCAATATATTCTTCTGCAATTCTGTCGAGCTTTCCTGTTTCAACACCTGGCTCAATATGTTTCCCAACTTCAGCCAGAGTCCTTGAGACAATAAGCGCACTTTCGCGCATTTTCTCAATTTCAGATTCGCTCTTCAGGTATATCATTTACGCTCTTCGACGTCCTTTAATTCTACCTGTTTTCATAAAGCCATCATAATGACGCATCATTAAGTGACTTTCAATCTGCTGGAGTGTATCTAATGCTACACCCACAATAATTAACAAACTTGTTCCTCCATAAAAGAGGGCAAAACCAGGAGTAATCCCGAACAGTCCTACTGCAATTGCAGGAAGGATAGCTACAAAGGATAAAAACAAAGAACCTGGTAGTGTAATCTTGGTCAAAATATTGTCAATGAACTCAACGGTTTGTTTCCCTGGACGTACGCCTGGAATAAAACCACCTTGTCGTTTCATAGTATCGGCCATTTCTTTTGGATTGATGGCGATAGCTGTATAGAAAAATGTAAAGAACACACACACGAAAAAGAATACAATCGAATAAGTGAGTCCTGTAAAGTCAACTGACCACTGCGTCAAAAACTGAACGGTTTGGTTATCCGGAAAGAAAGACCCAATGGTACTTGGTATAAACATGATAGACTGTGCGAAAATAATCGGCATTACACCTGCAGCGTTAACACGTAAAGGAAGATACTGAGTGGTACCGCCGTATACTTTACGTCCAACAACTCTTTTAGCGTATTGCACAGGAATTTTACGAGTTCCTTGTGTCAGCATTACAACAGCTGCAATCACAAGTATTAATGCAGCAACTTCAATAATTACTAAAATCGCGTTTGCGCTGGTAGTTACTTCGTTATAGAAACTAGCAGGCAGTGCAGCGATAATACCAATCATGATTATCAAAGAGATACCGTTACCAATACCTCGCTCACTAATTCTCTCTCCCAGCCACATTACAAAAACAGTACCAGCAGTTAGAACTACCATCGCTGTAATCACAAAAAAGAATTCATTTACAACAATAGCCTGGGGTGCAGTAGCCATCAGGTTTATAGAAAATCCGATCGCCTGAACCAAAGTAATACCTACAGTACCATATCGTGTTAAACGGGTGATTTTGCGCCTTCCTTCTTCCCCTTCACGTTGAAGCTTCTGAAAATAAGGTACCACAGCACCCATTAGCTGTATAATAATTGCAGCAGTAATGTACGGCATAATCCCCAGGGCAAATACACCAGCCCTCGAGAATGCTCCTCCCACAAATAAATCGAAAAGGCCCAGCAAACTACTGGCTGCATTTCCGGAATTATTGATAAGCTGGTTAGCATCAACACCTGGAAGTGTGATGTAACTACCTACCCGATAAACCATTAAGATTCCAACCGTATATAGAATACGATTCTTAAGATCTTCGATTTTGAAAATATTGCGGAAGTTTTCTATCAGACTCATTCGCCGTCTATACTATTAGTTTTGCACTAAAGTTAATGATCCACCAGCTTTTTCTACCTTCTCTGTAGCAGACTTGCTTGCGGCGTGCACTTCGATTTCAATTTTTTGTTCTAAATCACCACGTCCAAGAAGTTTTACAGATTCGCCTTCGCTAGCCAATCCTGCATTTATAATATCTTCCAGGGATATTTTGGTGTTCAATTTTCCGGCTTCAATAAACTCGCTTACAGTATGCACGTTAATTACACGGTGCTCTTTGCGGTTTATATTTGTGAAACCGAACTTAGGTACACGGCGTTGTAGTGGCATCTGACCACCTTCAAACCAAGCTCTTCTTTTAAAACCAGAACGTGAACGCTGTCCATTGTGTCCACGACCAGATTGTTCTCCGCGTCCTGAACCTTGACCACGACCAACACGCTTAGTGCCTTTCTGATTTGGTACCGGTGCTTTTAAATTACTTAAGTCCATCATCAATTCCTTTAGATATTATCCTTCAAATACTTTGTTGAGAGAAATACCTCTTCTCTGTGCAACTTCAACTGGATCAGTCAATTCTTTCAGTGCTGTAAAAGCTGCCTTAACCATGTTGTGTGGGTTTGAAGAACCCTGTGATTTAGACAGAATGTTGTGTACACCAGCTACGTCAAGAAGTGATTTAACGGCACCACCTGCGATTACACCCGTACCTTCAGCTGCCGGACGTAATAAAACTTTTCCAGCACCAGCTTTACCAACAATAGGATGGTAAATACTTTTAGTCTTTGTTAAAGGTACGCGGATTAGGTTTTTCTTGGCGTTATCAAATCCCTTTTGGATAGCATCAGAAACTTCGTTTGCTTTTCCAAGGCCATGCCCACAAACTCCGTTGCCGTCGCCAACTACTACAATAGCATTAAAGCTAAAACGACGTCCACCTTTTACAACTTTGGCAACACGATTTACGTGAACCAACTTCTCTTCAAGGTTTAGGTTTGCAGCAGGTATAGATTGTTTTCTTCTTATTTTAGGCATTGTTTATCCCAATTCAATTAAAAGTCTAATCCACCATCGCGGGCGCCATCAGCGGCGGCCTTTACGATGCCGTGATATTTGTAACCACTTCGGTCAAATACCACTTTATTAATTCCTTTGTCCTGAGCTAATTTGGCAATATCACTGCCAGCTTCTTTAGCATTTTCCACACCTGTATCAGCTTTTGATGCTGCAAGAGTGGTTCCTGCCATATCATCAACCAATTGTAGGTATGTGTACTTATTACTTTTGAAGATGCTAAGTCTTGGACGCTCGGCTGTACCTTTAATGGTAGACCGGATACGACGCTTGATCTTGTTTCTTCGCTCAGTTTTTTTCTGTTGTCTTTTATCCATTATTCAAATCCTCTATTTAGCAGCTGACTTACCGGCTTTACGACGAACTTGTTCGCCCAGATATCTGATACCTTTACCTTTATAAGGCTCTGGTTTTCTGAATGATCTGATTTTAGCTGAAACTTGGCCCACCATTTCTTTATCAACACCAGAAATGACAAGGATCGGATTTTTACCAGATTTGGTATCCACTTCCATGTC
Organism: Balneola sp.; assembly: GCA_002694685.1. Lineage (NCBI taxonomy): Bacteria > Pseudomonadati > Balneolota > Balneolia > Balneolales > Balneolaceae > Balneola > Balneola sp. The sequence continues at coordinate 251,659 of NZMW01000002.1, read as the reverse complement.
AACACCTTCAGGTGGTACAAAGAATATTGGGTGAGAATAACCCAGGTTAAGTTCTAACACATCACCGTTCATGGATGCGCGAAAACCAACGCCAATGATTTCTAATTTTTTTGTATAGCCTTCCGAAACACCTACTACAGCATTGTTAACTAGAGCTCTGAATAAACCGTGAAGAGCTCGGTGCTCTTTCTGATCTGTTGCTCTTTTAATGAGCAATTCATTCTCGCTTTTTTCAATACTGATATCAGGGTGAATACGGAGCGTATTGGTTCCTTTATCGCCTTTGAAAGTTGCAATGTTATCAGCGTTAATACTGAACTCAACTTTCTCAGAAATAGGTACCGGTAAATTTCCAATTCGTGACATAGTTCTAAAAACTGTTTATTAATAAATGGTGCACAAAATCTCGCCGCCTACATTCAGCTTGCGAGCTTCTTTATCGGTCATTACACCTTTTGATGTTGAAAGAATTACAATGCCCAAGCCGTTTTGAGAACGTGGAACATTATCTCCACCTTCATAAACTCTTAAACCGGGCTTTGAAAGTCGTTTCATGCTACGGATGACAGGGTGGCCATATGAATCATATTTCAGAAACAAACGGATCATTCCTTGTCTGCCGTCTTCAATGTCAATGTATTTTGAGATATATCCTTTGTCTGCCAGGATTTTGGTCATGGCTCGCTTCAATTTAGAAGCGGGAATATCTACTCTGCGATGCCCGGCTTGTTGGGCATTCCTAATTCGTGTTAAATAATCTGCAATAGGATCAGTCATCGATTCCTTAGTTAAATTTACCAGCTTGCTTTTCGAACGCCAGGAATCTTACCAGCTAAGGCAAGTTCACGAAATTTGATTCGTGATATTCCATATTTGCCAACATAACCACGGCTTCTTCCCGTGATACTGCATCTATTGCGAACCCTGGTAGGGCTAGCATCGCGAGGCAGTTTTTGAAGGCCTTCATAGTCGCCAGCTTCTTTGAGCTTACGACGTTTTTCAGCGTATTTTGCTACAGTTTCTTTTCTTTTTTTGTTACGTGCTATCCAAGCTTTCTTAGCCATAATACAATATCTCTTAGTTTCTCGTTACAAATGGCATTCCAAAATGCTTAAGCAGTGCATAAGCTTCTTCATCAGTCTCGGCGGAAGTTACAAATGTAACATCCATTCCGTGTACTTTTGAAACCTTATCGGTATCTATTTCCGGAAAGATTGTATGCTCTTTAATGCCGAGGGTATAATTACCCCGACCGTCGAAGCTTTTATCCGGTACTCCCTGGAAGTCACGAGTTCTTGGCAAGGCCAAGTTTACAAGTCTATCCAGAAATTCGAACATGATTCGCTGACGAAGGGTTACTTTACAGCCAATTGGCATTCCTTCACGAAGTTTAAAGTTCGAAATAGATTTTTTCGCTTTGGTAGTAACTGGTTGTTGACCAGTTATTGCAGCTACGTTGTCTACAACCGTATCCAAAATCTTTTTGTCGGTTATAGCGTCACCTACGCCTACGTTAATTACGATTTTTTGAAGTTTGGGTATGGCCATTGGGTTTTCATACTCAAACTCTTCGCGCATTTTATCGCGAATTTCATCTTTGTACTGTGTATATAATCTTGCTTCAGCCATTGCTATCTAATCTGCTTTATTTATCCAACATTTCGCCACTTGTCTTGGCATAGCGAACCCAACGGCCATTGCCGTCTTCTTCAATTCGCTTACGACCAACACGGGTAGGCTCGTCAGTAGAAGGATCAATAACCATCACATTAGAAATGTGAACAGCTCCTTCTCTTTTCAGACGTCCACCTTGTGGGTTGTCTTGGGTTGGCTTTTCATGATGGGTTTGCATATTAATTCCCTCAACGAGTACTCGCTCCTTTTTTGGGAAAACCATCAATACACGGCCTCTTTTTCCTTTATCGTTACCGGCAATTACTAAAACTTCGTCGCCTTTCTTAACGTGTAATTTCTTCTGTTTATTGAACCTGCGTGGCATACTCTAATTCCTTTTTTAAAGTACTTCCGGTGCTAGCGACACGATTCTCATGAAGCTTTTTTCACGAAGTTCTCTAGCCACTGGGCCAAAGATACGTGTACCTACCGGTTCTTGATCTTTGTTAATTATAACCGCAGCATTTTCATCAAAACGGATGTAACTGCCATCCTTTCTGCGGAATTCTTTTTTCGTTCTAACAATAACGGCTTTTACTACTTCGCCTTTTTTGACGTTTCCACCAGGTATTGCTGTCTTGACAGATGCGGAAATTAAATCGCCTACTCGTGCATATCGTCGTCTGGAATCTCCCAGAACTTTAATACACATCAGCTTTCTAGCGCCGCTGTTATCTGCTACATTTAATGTCGTTGAAGTTTGAACCATCGCTAATTCCTAATTCTCTTTCGTTACTTAGCTTTTTCGACGATTTCTACCAATCGCCATGATTTACGCTTTGATAGTGGTCGGGTAGACATAATATGCACCTTGTCACCGATGTTTGCTTCGTTATTCTCATCGTGTGCCATGTACTTAGTAGTCTTAGTAATATACTTTCCATAAATGGAATGCTTTACCTGACGATCTACTGCGACCGTTATGCTTTTGTCCATACGGTTACTAACCACATGTCCAACTCGTTCTCGTCTTCGGGCTCTTTCTGTTTGTGCCATAGTTTAAATCCTTTGCTTATTCAGCACTACTTTTTTCATTAATAACGGTTTCCAATCTGGCAACCTCTCTTCTGTGATTTTTAAGTCGTGCCGGATTTTCAAGTTGTCCGGTTACTGACTTAGAAAAACGAAGATTTTGTAGTACATCACGCTCATCTTTCAAGCGAGCTTGTAATTCAGTAATTGTCAAGTCTCTTAATTCGTGTGCCTTCATCTTATCCTCCCTGATAGTCTCTTCGAACTACGAACTTAGTTTTAATAGGTAGTTTGTGCGAAGCACGTCGAAGAGCTTCTTTTGCACTTTCCTCATCAACACCGCCGATTTCAAATAGAATTCGGCCGGGTTTTACAACAGCTACCCAGTGATCCAAAGCACCCTTACCTTTACCCATACGGGTTTCAGCTGGTTTGCTAGTCATTGGTCTGTCAGGAAAAATTCGAATGAAGGTCTGACCATCTCGTTGCAACGATCGTGCAATTGCGATACGGCAAGCTTCAATTTGGCGTGAAGTTATGAACTTCGGCTCAAGTGCTTTTAGTCCAAAATCACCAAAGTTAATAATGTGGCCACGTTGCGCATTGCCTTTCAGCTTATCGCGATGTACACGGCGTCTCTGAACTCGTTTTGGTTCTAACATCGTTTCTTATTAACTGTTTTTATTAAGATCTGTTTCTGTTTCTGCTGCGACGACGACTTCTTCTACCTTTGTCATCTCTGCCTTTTCCTCGGCCAGAGTCAGAGTCTTGTCGAGTCTGAGTACCTGGAGTCAAATCAACATCGCCAATAATTTCGCCTTTGAAAATCCATACTGTTACTCCAATTGAACCATAAATGGTGTTTGAAGTAGAAGCTGCATAATCAATATCTGCACGAATTGTATGTAGTGGAACTTGCCCTTCTTTGTATTGTTCAGTTCGGGCCATTTCAGCACCACCAAGTCGTCCGGCACAGCGGACTTTAATACCTTTAGCGCCCATTCTCATAGCAGATGCGATGGCAGTCTTCATTGCTCTACGGAATGAAACACGTGCCTGTAGCTGCTGTGCAATATTTTGAGCTACCAAACTTGCATCCAATTCTGGACGTTTAATTTCACTTACGTTAATCTGAACTTCTTTGCTGGTGATCTTCTTAAGCTCTTCGCGAAGCAATTCAATTTGCTCACCGCCTTTCCCAATAATAACACCGGGTCGGCTTGTTCTGAGCGTAAGCAAAATTCGCTTTGGGGTACGTTCAATAATAACGTTTGAAAGACCGCCGTTGCGAAGTCTTGTATGCAAATATTCACGAAGCTTTTCGTCTTCTATGATGAGTGCCGGTTGATTTTCTTCCGAAAACCAGTTGGAATCCCATCCTCGAATAATGCCTAATCTAAAACCAGTCGGATTTGTTTTTTGTCCCAAGGTATTGTTCGTTTATTCGTTTACACTTTCTTGATCACGCGGAGCCACTTTAACAGTAATGTGGCATGAACGTTTGTTAATACGATGAGCTCTACCCATCGGTGCTGGCTGAATTCTTTTCAGCGTTACGCCTTCATCAACATAAATCTCCTTAATAATAAGGTCTTCATTGTCGAAGCGCTCTTCCTGAAATTTATCTCTTAAATTCGCAGCTGCAGACTTAATTACTTTGATAACATCTTCTGCAGATGCTTTTCTAGTAAATTCTAGTCTCTTAATCGCTTTTTCTACTGTTTCACCACGAACGGCATCAGCAACAAGGCGTACCTTGCGAGGTGCTCTCCTCAAATGCTTTTGTATTGCTCGTGCTTCAAATACTGGAGTATCCATCTCTTAAATCCGATTAAATTATTTAGCTGCTTTCTTCAATGGGTGGCCACGGAATGTACGTGTAGGTGCAAATTCACCTAACTTATGGCCTACCATATTTTCAGTTATAAACACAGGGATAAATTGCTTTCCGTTGTGTACTGCAAGGGTTAATCCCATAAAATCAGGAGTAACCATAGAACTACGTGACCAAGTTTTGATCACTTTCTTGCTTCCACTTTCATTAGCTTCATCAATCTTACGCTGAAGCTTGTAGTAAACAAAAGGCCCTTTTTTCAGTGAGCGTGGCATACGTTATAATTATTTTTTCTTAGTTTTTCTTCTTCTTACGATGTACTTGGAAGACAATTTGTTACGATTCCTTGTCTTCTTACCCTTAGCGGATTGTCCCCAAGGTGAACGCGGATGTCCACCAGAAGCTTTTCCTTCACCACCACCCATTGGGTGATCAACAGGGTTCATTGCAACACCACGAGTTTGTGGTCTTCTACCTTTCCATCGGCTTCTACCTGCTTTGGCAATAGTCGTGTTCATGTGGTCAGGGTTACTTGTCTGCCCAACGGTTGCGTAGCAAGAACCTAAGATTAAGCGAACTTCACCAGATGGAAGTTTAATGCTTACATACTTTTCTTGCTTACCAAGCAACTGAGCACCAGTCCCTGCACTTCTGCAAAGAGTACCGCCTTGGCCAGGCTTCAATTCAATATTATGAATGAAAGTACCTGGAGGCATTTTCATCATCGGGAGTGCATTTCCTAAATCAGGAGCAGCTTTTTCTCCAGAGACAATGGTGTCTCCAACTTTCAATTTATTTGGTGCAAGGATGTATCGTCGTTCACCATCAGCATAAGCTACAAGTGCGATTCGTGCAGATCGGTTGGGATCGTACTCGATGGTTTGCACTGTTGCCGGCACATCAAATTTGTTACGCTTAAAATCGATAATACGATATCGGCGCTTGTGCCCTCCGCCTCTGTGGCGAGAAGTGATACGTCCATGTCTGTTACGTCCACCAGTATTATGTTTTCCAGCCAATAAAGCTTTTAAAGGCTTATCAGTTGTAATTTCATCGAATACAGGAGCAATCCTGTGTCGAGTTCCTGGTGTAATTGGTTTTAATTTCTTAGTAGGCATTATTCTCTAATCCTTAAATTTCAGCAAAGAAATCAATTTCGCCTTCTTTGACCGTTACAATGGCTTTTTTCCAGACCTTAGTTCGGCCTCCTTGGTAACCACTTCTTGTATATCTGCCTTTTGGTTTAGAAGGCATGATTAAAGTGTTTACTTTTGCCACTTTTACTCCTGGATAAGTTGCTTCTACAGCTTCTTTAATCTCAGGCTTTGAAGCGTTCTTCACTACTTCAAACGTATATTTTCCTTCTTCCTGAAGACGGCTTAATTTTTCAGTAATTACTGGTTTTATAATAACACTCATGCTGCGGCCTCTTCAGTTTTTCCTTCAATACTATTTTCAAGAGCTGTTAGCGCACTTTCCTGAATTACAAGCACATCTGCATTCATAATGTCATATGTGTTAGGCTTATAGCCTTCTAAAACTTTAACTCCAGGAATGTTGCGGGCAGACTTATAAATAATCATGTCTGTTTCGCCAGTCAGGATCAATGCTTTCTTACCGGAAACCTCAAGAGCAGATAACATATCAGCTACTTGCGAAGTTTTAGGCTCATCGTAAGAGAAATCTTGTACTATTACGATAGCTTCGTTTCCTGCTTTCAAAGTAAGTGCAGATTTGCGAGCAAGCTGACGAGTTTTCTTATTCATCTTGAAACTGTAATCGCGTGGTTTCGGTCCAAAAACCGTCCCCCCTTTTCTCAATAAAGGAGATTTAATATCACCACGTCGAGCATTACCAGTTCCTTTCTGGCGGTACATTTTCTTTGTACTACCAGTTACTTCACTACGCTCTTTAGTTTTAGCTGTACCCTGACGCTTGTTAGCCATGTGCCGACGAACATCTTCATAAAGAACAGTCTCGTTAGGCTCGATGGCAAAAATAGCATCGCTGAGTTCAGCTTTCTTACTGCTTTTCTTTCCGTCTATTTTATATATATCTAATTTCATGACTAGTTGTTAACAGACGCTTTGTTATGAATTTCTACGTATCCGCCTTTTGCTCCGGGAACAGATCCGGTAACCAAAACAACATTTGAGTCTTCCAGAATTTTAGCAATGCTAAGATTCTTAATCTTAACTCGCTCGTTTCCAGACTGACCAGCCATTCGCATTCCTTTGAATACTCTGGATGGGTCAGAAGCATTACCAATAGCACCAGGTGCTCTTAAACGGTTATGCTGACCGTGAGTAGCATCGCCAACTCCAGAAAAGTTATGTCGTTTTACAACACCTGTAAAACCTTTTCCTTTGGATATTGCCACTACGTCTACGGTGTCGCCAACACTAAATACATCACTAATGTTTAGCTCATCACCGACATCAAGTCCTTCAGGAATAAAATCTCTAAACTCTACTACTTGATGTTTTGGTGAAACACCTGATTTAGCGAAGTGTCCTTTTACGGCTTTACTTACATTCTTTGGTTTACGATCAAAAGCAGCTAACTGTACAGCACTATAGCCGTCTGTTTCTTCTGTTTTGATCTGGGTAATAGCACAAGGTTCAATTTCAATAACAGTAACCGGAATATTCCGACCAATGTTATCAAACACGCTTGTCATACCAACTTTTTTTCCTATCAAACCACTCATCGTGTTCGGGTCCTTTAAACTTTAATTTCTACATCAACGCCGGAAGGTAATTCCAGCTTCATCAACGCATCTACAGTTTGTGATCCGGTTGAAAGAATATCGATGAGGCGCTTATGAGAACGATACTCAAATTGCTCACGTGATTTCTTATCAACAAAAACGGATTTATTCACCGTAATGATGCTTTTACGAGTGGGCAGCGGGATTGGTCCCGATACTACCGCACCAGTAGATTTCACAGTCTGAATTATCTTTTCAGCTGATTTATCGATCAAATTATGATCGTATGACTTCAATTTGATTCTGATTTTCTGTTGTGTTGCCACGATCAGATCCTTAGTCTAAGATTTTAGTTACCACTCCGGCACCGACGGTACGGCCACCTTCGCGTATCGCAAAGCGTAATCCCTCTTCCATAGCCACTGGCTGGATAAGTTCTACACTTAGTTTCACATTGTCTCCCGGCATTACCATCTCAACGCCGTCAGGAAGCTGACAAGCTCCCGTCACATCGGTGGTTCGGAAGTAAAACTGTGGGCGGTAGCCTTTGAAGAATGGCGTGTGTCGTCCACCTTCATCCTTGCTCAATACATACACCTCACACTCAAACTGTTTGTGAGGAGTGATTGAACCTGGCTTACAAAGTACCATTCCACGCTGCAGTTGCTCCTTGTTAATACCTCGAAGCAGAATACCTGCGTTGTCACCGGCTTGTCCCTGGTCGAGCATACGACGGAACATCTCAATACCGGTTACCACGGTTTTCATCGGATCTTCTACGATCCCTACAATTTCAATTTCATCATTGAGCTTCAGCACGCCACGCTCGATACGTCCGGTGGCTACCGTTCCTCGTCCGGTGATAGAGAATACATCCTCTACCGGCATCAGGAATGGTTTGTCTACGTCACGCTCAGGCGTTGGAATCGTCTCATCCACCGCTTTCATCAGATCGATAATAGCTTGCTCGTGCTCGTCTTCGCCATTCAGCGCGCCAAGAGCAGAACCCTGGATTACAGGAATATCATCGCCATCAAATTCATAGGAAGACAACAGCTCACGAACTTCCAGCTCTACAAGCTCAAGAAGTTCTTCATCGTCTACCAGGTCTACCTTGTTCATAAACACTACAATCTCAGGTACACCTACCTGGCGGGCAAGCAAGATGTGCTCACGGGTTTGTGGCATCGGGCCATCCGTGGCTGCTACTACTAATATAGCGCCATCCATCTGAGCCGCTCCGGTCACCATGTTCTTCACATAATCAGCGTGACCCGGGCAATCCACGTGGGCGTAGTGACGCGCGTCCGTCTCATATTCTACGTGAGCCGTTGCAATGGTAATACCACGCTCGCGCTCTTCCGGTGCATTGTCAATATCTGCAAACTGTTTGGCCACACCACCATACGTCTTCGCCATTACGGTCGTAATGGCCGCCGTCAAGGTCGTCTTCCCGTGATCTACGTGTCCAATCGTGCCCACGTTCACATGGGGCTTATTCCGTTGAAAGGTCTCTTTTGCCATGATTACTTAATTTTATCTTAGTGTTTAATTTCTTTTATGTTTGACTTTCGATGATTTCCTGAGCAATTGCCTCTGGAACTTCAGTGTAGTCATGGAATTCCATCGAATATACTGCACGACCCTGAGTCGCTGATCTTAAGTCAGTTGAATAACCGAACATTTCTGAAAGTGGTACATGAGCTTTAACAACTGAACCTTCATTATTCGAGTCCATACTCTGCATAATTCCACGACGACTATTCAAGTCACCGATTACATCACCCATGTACTCTTCCGGGGTAATGATTTCTACTTTCATTACAGGCTCAAGAATTTTTGGCTTAGCTTTACGAGCTGAATTTCTGAAGCCAAGCTTGGCACATAACTCAAAACTTAATTGATCAGAATCAACATCATGGTAGGAACCGTCATAAAGACGAACACCGATGTTTTCTACTGAGTAGTTAGCCTGAATACCACCGCTGAGTGCTTGCTGGAATCCTTTCATTACTGAAGGAATAAATTCACGAGGAATATTACCACCTACAATTTCATTAATGAAAATAAATCCTTCTTCACGAGTAATTCGATCTTCATTACCATCGTAATCCTCAAAATCTTCAATTGGACCTACTTCAAAAGAGATATCGGCAAACTTACCACGTCCACCAGTCTGTTTCTTGTAGATCTCACGGTGATCAACTTTCTTAGAAATTGTTTCACGGTAAGATACCTGAGGAGCACCTACGTTCGCTTCAACTTTAAATTCACGACGTAATCTGTCAACAATGATCTCAAGGTGAAGTTCACCCATTCCAGCAATAGTTGTCTGACCGGTTTCATGATCAGTTTTAACCTGGAACGTTGGATCTTCTTCAGCTAATTTTTGAAGTCCTGTAGAAAGCTTTTCACTATCTGCCTTTGTCTTAGGCTCAACAGCCAATTTAATTACAGGCTCAGGGAAAGTGATTTGCTCTAAGATTACCGGGTGATCAGGATCACAAAGTGTATCACCTGTATGCACCTCTTTAATACCAATTACGGCTGCAATATCGCCGGCTTGGATATAATCTAAATCTTTTTTGTCGTTGGCATGCATCTCAAGCAGTCTACCAACACGCTCTTTATTACCAGTTGATGAATTAAAGGTATAAGAACCTTTTTCAAGTCGACCAGAGTACACTCTCACAAATGTTAACCTACCTACATAAGGATCGGTCATAATTTTGAAAGCAAGAGCTGAGAAAGGCGCATTTACATCTGGAGCCTTTTTAATCTCTTCTTCAGTTTCAGGATCAATACCTTTTACTGGAGGAATATCAAGCGGGTTAGGCATGAAGTCCAATACTTTATCAAGCAGTACCTGAATTCCTTTATTCTTAAGTGCTGTACCACACATTACCGGTGTGATATCTCTTGAAATAGTAGCCTCACGAAGCGCGTCAACAATCTCTTCTTCAGAAATCTCCTCTTCCATGAGGTATTTCTCCATAAGCGCATCATTCTGATCTGAAACAGCTTCGAGTAACAACATTCTGTACTCAGCAACTTTCTCTTTCAGGTCTTCAGGAATGTCAACTACTTCATAAGTAGCACCTAATGACTCATCATCCCAAACAATAGCTTCCATTTTGATAAGATCGACAACACCTTTAAAGTGCTCTTCCTTACCGATTGGAATTTGGATTGGTACTGGATGAGCATTCAATTTCTCATCGAGTTCCTTAACTACATTGTAAAAGTCAGAACCAGTACGGTCCATCTTATTTACAAAAGCCATGCAAGGCACGTTGTATTTATTAGCCTGACGCCATACCGTTTCAGACTGAGGCTGAACAGCTCCAACTGAGTCAAGCACAAAAACCGCACCATCCAATACACGCAAAGAACGCTCTACCTCTACAGTAAAGTCAACGTGACCAGGAGTATCAATAATGTTAATTCGGTGATCTTTCCAGATACAGTGAGTAGCAGCAGAAGTAATAGTAATACCACGCTCCTGCTCTTGCTCCATCCAGTCCATCGTTGCCGCACCGTCATGAACTTCACCCATTCGGTGACTTCTACCGGTATAAAATAGAATTCGCTCGGTCACGGTTGTTTTTCCAGCATCGATATGCGCCATGATACCGATGTTCCGCGTACGGCGAATCTTATCTAAAATTTTTGGGTCAGTTGCTGCTTTTGTATCAGACATAATACTTATTAATCAATAATCTCTTTTAGAATCTAAAGTGAGCAAATGCTTTGTTAGCGTCTGCCATACGGTGCGTTTCGTCTTTCTTACGAACTGCCCCGCCTTCATTGTTTGATGCGTCCATCAATTCACGCGATAGGCGAATCGACATCGACTTATCATTTCTGGAACGAGCTGCACGGATAATCCATCGCATCCCAAGAGCTGTTCCTCTTTCCTGGCGAACTTCAATAGGCACCTGATATGTTGCTCCACCAACACGGCGAGATTTAACCTCTACAACCGGTGTGGAATTCTGTAGTGCATTTCGGAATACATCGATTCCTGTTTCGCCAGTCTTNTCTTCAATAACTTCAAAAGCCTGATATACAATCTTGCGAGCAACATTCTTTTTACCGTCTCGCATCAGGTTATTTACGAAACGAGTTACGAGCTTATCCTCAAAAATTGGATCCGCTTGTACATCTCGTTTTTCTGCTGTTTTTCTACGCATGCTCGATTAATCTTAAATTCTTAGTGTTACCCTTTTGGCTTCTTGGTGCCATACAAGCTACGGCTCTGAGTTCTTCCCTCAACACCCGCAGTATCTAATGTTCCTCTAATAATATGGTATCGAACACCGGGCAAATCTTTTACTTTACCACCTCGGATCAATACAATACTATGTTCCTGTAAGTTGTGACCTTCACCCGGAATGTAAGCCGAAACTTCAATTCCGTTAGTCAAACGTACACGAGCTACCTTACGCAATGCCGAATTCGGCTTTTTTGGCGTAGTTGTATAAACGCGAGTACAAACACCACGCTTCTGCGGACAATTTTGTAGCGCAGGAGCAGTTGTTTTACTTACTTTGCTTTTTCTACCTTTTCGTATGAGTTGATTTATTGTAGGCACTGTTCAATTATTTGGTTATTGCCATCGAATCGAGAGCTTGCAAATATAGGGTACGATGAGGTATAAATGCAAAATATTTATAGAGATTATTTCCTATTTATTCCTACTCCATCACAAATACCCCCTAAGAGTTAAAAAGAACCACAAAATTCGATCTATAATTTATAGATCGATATATAACAATATATCAATTGAAATTAACTGATTTATCCGGATTGAGTTCAAAAAGGCTGGAAGCTTTAAGCAGCGAAGGCATTCATTCTGCAACCGATCTACTGAACTTTTTTCCCCGCCGTTTCCTAGATCGCAGTAATACCCAGAAAATAAAGCATCTTGCTGGTTCCGGTGAAGAAATAACGGTAGCAGGTAAAGTCACTACCATTAATATGGCGGGCTATGGCAGAAAAAAGAGGCTGGAAGTTACCATTAATGACGGCTCAGGTGATGTCAAGGGAGTCTGGTTCAGAGGCGTGGGTTATTTTAATAAGTTTTTTAAGAAAGGTGATTTTGTCGCTTTTTATGGAGCTGCAAAGAGATATGGCAGCTCCATTTCAATTGCTCACCCAGAAGTTGATAAGATCTCATCCGACGATGATCTCGATTCTTTTTCACGAATTTTTCCAATCTATCCGGGAAGCAAGGCTTTGAGTAAAGCTCGCATCACCAGCAAATTGGTTCAGAGCTGGATGGAGCAAATACTCAATAAACTAAACCCCGATGAATTTTTGCCGGATTCATTGATTTCTGAAATGAAGCTCCCTCAACGACCCGAAGCTTATCGCATGATTCATTTTCCAGAGACTCACAATGAACACAAAAAAGCCCTTAACCGCTTTAAGTTCGAAGAGCTGTTCTTGTTCGAGCTGAGTATGGAAAAAATCAACTACACGGTCAAAGAAAGAGCTAATGGCCATGTTTTTAATGAAACCGGAACTTATACCTCCACTTACTTCAATGAGATTCTGCCCTTCGAATTAACCGATGGACAAAAGTCTTCTTTAGGTGAGATTAAAAAGGACGTTCGCTCTGGCAAACAAATGAATCGACTTATACAGGGAGATGTAGGCGCCGGAAAAACCATTGTGGCCATTGGTGCAATGCTTATGGCTTTAGATAATGGATTTCAAACAGCTTTTCTTGCTCCGACAGAAATTCTGGCTGAGCAGCATTACCGAACACTTACTAATCAACTGAAAGGGCTGGATGTAAATGTCCGGCTTCTCATCGGTTCACAAAAAAAAGCATTACGCACAGACATTCTAACCGACATTGAAGGCGGAAACTGCAATATCGTAGTAGGAACACATGCAATTATTCAGGATACCGTTCGGTTTCACAACCTTGGCCTTGCGGTGATTGATGAGCAGCATCGGTTTGGGGTAAAGCAACGATCTGAACTGCTTAATAAAGGAAGTCATCCACATATGCTTGTGATGAGCGCGACCCCTATTCCCCGTTCACTCGCCATGACGGTTTATGCTGATCTCGATGTCTCTGTTATTAAAGATTTACCGGCGGGAAGGAAACCAATCCGAACGGCGATCCGGTCTCAAAAGAAAAGAGAGGATGTATATCGGTTTGTTGAGCAAGAAGTTAAAGATGGAGGGCAGGTCTATATCGTTTATCCACTAGTTGAAGAATCTGAGGCGTTAGACTTAAAAGATGCAACGGCCGGTTTTGAAAAACTCAAAAAGCAGTTCCCTGATTTCAAAGTAGGCCTCATCCACGGTCAGATGAAAACCGAAGAGAAAGATGGAGCAATGCAGGCCTTCATAAAAAATGAAATTCAGATTCTAGTCTCCACAACGGTTATTGAAGTTGGGGTTGATGTACCCAATGCATCTATTATGATTATTGAACATGCTGAGCGATTTGGTTTATCTCAACTGCATCAGCTGCGTGGGAGAATTGGCCGAGGCGAACGTCAAAGTTATTGCATCCTGATGCCGGATGTTAAAGTGAGCAAGTCCGGAGCAGTTCGGCTTAAAACCATGGAAGAAACGAATGACGGATTTCGAATCGCCGAGGCAGACTTAAAACTTCGCGGCCCCGGAGATTTCCTGGGCACCAAGCAAAGTGGCCTGCCTGATTTCAAATTTGCTGATATTGTTGAGGATCAATTCCTGCTTGGCCAAGCCAAAGAGAAGGCAATGGAATTATTAGGTGAAGACCCACAGCTTCAATCTCCCCAAAACAATTCACTGCAAAAAATATTCTCACCCTACTTTAAAGAAAAGGTCAAGTTTTATGGCATGGGATAATTCTTCAAAAGAAGTTCAAGAACTTGAAACGATTGTTTAAGTTTCACGTAGGTTGTTGAACTTCAGGAAATATGAATTCACTCTAGAATATTGAAGCGAGCACTGTTTACATATCATATCTACACGGCAATATTTCTTGTATTGCTAGTACCTGTTTCTACATTCGCCGGTACTGTAATCTCAGATACAACTAAAGGTGCTGTTAGCCAAACCCTTTCCCTTAATACAGCCGAAACCGAAAATCTGGAACCTTATATGACTCGCGAGTTTGTTCTAAGCGGGCCGGGTATTCTGAGAGTTTCTACACTTGCAGGTAATATTGAAGTTGAGCGAGTTCCAGACAGTAGCAATGTACGGGTTGAGCTCTATGTTGACCGTGGCTACGCATTTTGGTCCAACACAAAGAGCCTGGATAACTATCGAATTACAATGCTCCAGCGGGGAAATGAAGTTCTTGCATCTGTAGAACAGAAGTCAAAAGAAGCCGGCTTTTTCAGTGATCAAATGACATTTTCTTATAAGATTTATGTTCCTAAAACTATGTCTTCTGAAATAAGCACTTCCGCCGGTGATATACTAATCTCAGGAATGGAAGGTCAGCATATGATAAAAACGGGCGGCGGAAAACTTACCATAAATAAGATTAGCGGTAAGCTCGGTGCCTACTCGGCCAGCGGGAACATTGAGATTTCATCTTCTTCAGGGACACTTTATGCACAAACCGAAGCCGGTAAGCTATCTGTTCAAGATAGTCAGGGTGAGATCAGGCTTAAGACTAATGCCGGAGATATAACAGCGCAGCGTATTTCCGGATCTATGCTTGCCAGAACAAGTAGCGGTAACATTAGCGCTAACTTTCTTACTGTTTCTACGGGCATCAGCTTTGATGTAAACTCTGGGAATATTGACCTCACTATTCCAAAAAAAGGGTACGACCTTTTACTCAGAGGTTCAGACATCGAGATTTTTGATGGAGAAAACTTCTCTGGGACTCGAAATAAAACAGAGGTTCGGGGCGCTCTGCGAGGAGGCGGAGCCACTATCAATCTTATCACTAAATCTGGGGAAGTAACCTTAGATCTTGAAAACTAAGAATTAATTTTGGGGCTACTCTTCAAACATAACAAAAGAAACCGATTGGCGAGCTCTCTCCTCTTTGCTCTTACTGTCTTTTGCTGTTTTTATACTCCACAGAATGTTTCGGCTCAAAACTCCAAAGACGCGACACTCCTCACCCGCTCTCAACTTTCCAATGCAGATGGAATTATCTATATCACCGACTCCTGGAAGTTTCAGGTTGGTGATAACCTTAACTGGGCATCACCAAGTCTGGTTGACTCAAGCTGGCAAAATGTTAGCACCTACCTTGGTCCTTCCGAATTACCTTTCATAGAGTGGGAAGGCGTTGGGTGGTTTCGAATTCACTTTAAAGTTGACTCAAGCCTGGTGGACATTCCCCTTGCCTTACTAATTGAACAACATAATGGTGCCTCTGAAATTTTCCTGAATGGAGATCTCATTTATTCGTTAGGTGAGATGGACTCTTTCAACACAGAATTTTCTCCTTACAGAGATAGCCGCCCAAGGCCATTGGTTTTTTCTGATACATCAACACATGTATTGGCAGTTCGTTACGCAAACCCCAATGCGCAGACTTTTAATGATTATGGCTTTACGGCAGGCTTCCGGTTTTTAATCGGTAATCTGAATTTCCACATCAATGCTAAGCTTAATGAGACTTCAAGTACCCTTTGGACCAAGACATTTTACGCAGGGATACTGCTTGCCTTTACCATTATCCATTTTCTGTTATTTGCCTTTTATCCAGCGGAGAAGCGAAATTTATATTTTGCCCTTTTTACCGGTTTCCTGACCCTCCTCACTTTCACCCTTTTACAAGCTGACAGCACCACTTCTCCATTGTCAGCTATAACCTATTACCGTATTTCACTGATCGCCTGGCTTCTTACTATTATTTATGCTCTGCGATTTTCATACAGTCTTTTCTATGAAAAAGTACCGAGAGCATATTGGTTTTTCCTGGGAATAGGTATAAGCCTTGCCGTTGCCACCTGGTTTAACGCTCAAAACCTGGATGTATTCAGGGAGCTTTTTGTCGTTATCACTTTAATTGAAATTTTGAGGGTTCTTATTTCATCATCCTTCAAACAAAAAAGTGGAGTATGGATTATTGGAACCGGGTTGATCATATTTGTTGCCGGAATTATGTACACCGTTTTAGCTAATCTGAACATATTCTCCGGAGATCCTACTCTCGGAAACTTGTACGGTTCAGCTGGCCTAATTCTTGGGATGTCGATTTACTTATCAAGAGAATTTGCTCGTACGAATAAACGTCTTCAGCATAAACTTGTAGAAGTGAAGCATTTGTCAGAAAGATCGCTTCAGCAAGAACGCATCAACAAACAGAAAGAGATTGAGCGAAAGCTCCTAGAAGCTGAAAACACCCGAAAGTCCAATGAGCTGGAGGAAGCACGAACATTACAATTGTCAATGCTTCCCAAACATGTCCCCGAAAGTAACTATTGGGATATTTCCGTGTATATGGAGACAGCTCAAGAAGTAGGTGGAGATTATTATGACTTTGCATTCGATAAAAACGGGACGATGTCTGTTGCTGTTGGAGATGCAACCGGCCATGGTATGAAAGCGGGCATAATGGTTGCTACCGCCAAGAGTTATTTCCATACTCTGGTTAATGAGTATGACAACATTGAAATGTTGCATAGAATGTCTTCAGGTATTCAAAATATGAACCTGAAAATGCTTTACATGAGCATGCTTTTTCTAAAATGCGATAAGCATTCAGTTCAATATACAGCAGCCGGGATGCCACCGGTACTCCATTATGATTTAAAGACCCAACAAGTTTCAAGGCATCTTCAAAAAGGAATGCCCTTAGGTACATCTGTCAACTTCCCCTATCAGCAAAAAGACATTAACATAGATCCGGGTGACTCTTTGTTAATTATGAGTGATGGACTGATGGAGCTCTTCAACAAGAATCGGGAATTATTGGGGATAAATCGTATTGAAAAAGTATTTCGAGAAGCTGCCGAATTATCATCAGAAGAGATTCTAAAAGCCATTACTGATCTTTCCGAAGAATGGAGAGAAAACCATCCACAGGAAGATGATATCACTGTTATGATTTTGAAGGCAAAAAATTTCTCCGATAACTCATAACCTGCAACTTAGGTTATAATAAATCGTATGTTTACCTGAATTTTTTTTGGAAAACCTGTCATGATTTCAAGAGTCCTATTTTTTACTATTCTTTTCTCCCTGGCCGGGGTGTCTCTAACATTTGGTCAGTCTAAAGAAAGTGATCCTTTCAAAAACGATCCCTTCTTCTCTAAACCTCTGGATGAACTCCTTGGGAAGAATAAAGACGATGCTATTTCAGACACTACTTCTGTTTCCAATTCCAAAGATGAGGACCTTGAAATAAAAAGTTATGTGTCCCGCATTAATTCGGATGGTGTAGATTTTGGTGGAGCTCTTGAAGCAGGTCCCTATAATTCGAATTCTCTTTATGGTTCGTATCCCGTACTACCCATGATTCATTTTAATAGAGTGAATGGGTTTTTCCTTGGAATTCGTCAGGAACGTATGCAGTGGTACAACAAAAATGACCTTCTTGGCATAAGAAATATCAACCCTCACGGAATGTTAGGATATTCTTTTGGGCAAAATGAGTGGCAGTATGAATTAGGTTTGGAAAGATACGTTGGTTTTAATGACAGGATATTAATTGGGGCTGAATTCTATAACGCTACTTCTACTGACGATTATTGGCGAGCCGGCCTCACTGAAACATCACTTACTTCCTTTTTTGCCGGTTATGACTTCTTGGATTATTATAAACAAAAGGGTTGGGGAGCTTATACTTTATTCCGTACTGATCGCTTTTTTGAAGGAGGGCTTTCATACAACGAAGAACGTTTTAACAGTTTAGATAGAGCTTCAAGCTTTGCCATCTTTGGACCAAATGGACGTTACCGTAATAACCCGCCTATTGAAATCGTAAATGGCTCTCCTGTTGATACTTTAAACATCTCAAGTTTATCACTGTCGGGGGCATTTAATCCCAAGCAGTTATTACTTACCCGGCACTTCACATTTGGCTTGTCAGGAAAAGTAGAATTTGGCGATCCAGGGTTTGCCGGCTCTGATTATTCGTACACCAAATATACTGCCGAGCTGATTTCTTATTTGAACTTTGAACCGGGTGGCATCTTGAAATATCGACTTATGGCAGGTAGCATTACCGGGGATGCACCGCTAATGAAAGAATTCCAACTCGGTGGGCCAAGCACACTTAGAGCCATGCCTTTCAACTCTATTCCGGCAAATGGATTGAGTGGAAATAAGATGTTGTTAAGTAATGCTGAAATCCAATTCGGCTCTACCGATTACAGCTCCGGTGATTGGATTGACTTCGATGACTTCTACTTAAGCCTCTTTCTTGATTCCGGATGGGCAAATAATCATACCGGAGAAAATACCGAAATCATGGACGGCTTTTCTGAATTCAGCATTTCTGACCTCGAGCATAACGGAGGAATTGGTCTTGGTACCGACTCCTTCCGATTTGAATTAGCTTGGGATCTTCGAAACACCAGTCGGGCACCAGTGTTGTGGTTTAGGCTAAATCCTACTTTTTGATGATAGTAGTATTGAGTAGTGAGATATGAGATGATAGATTTAAGATGATAGGTGTAAGATTTAACTTCTGTACCCTAACACATCTTTTATCTCATGTCTCACTACTAACATCTAAATACTACTAAACTCCCGCCTTCTGCTTTTCAGCTCTCTTTCGGTCGTTATGGTCAAGATACGTTTTACGGATTCGCAGAGCTTTTGGCGTTACTTCAAGTAGCTCATCATTGTCAATAAATTCTATGCATTGCTCAAGGCTCAGCTTCTTAGCTTGACTGATTTTTACTGAATCAGCTGTTTGAGTGGCACGGTGGTTAGTCAGGTTTTTCTTCTTAACTACGTTAACGACCATATCATCGCTACGCTTATTCACTCCAACAACCTGGCCCATATAAACTGGATCACCGGGCTCTACAAAGAACTCACCTCTATCCTGTACTCCTTCAAGGGCATATCCCGTTACATCACCCTGCTCCAGTGCAATTAATGCACCACGGGTACGTCCGGGAATTTCTCCGGCGTAAGGCTCGTAGCCATCAAACTGCTGGTGCATAATTCCAGTACCACGGGTTTCGGTAAGCATTTCGCCACGGAAACCAATCAAACCACGGGAAGGAACTCTAAACTGAATTCGGTTATTCTCTCCTTCCTGGCTCATGGAAGTCATGATACCTTTTCGCTTTTGGAGGTTGTCAATAACACGGTTACTGAAATCTGTTTGCACGTCTACTACTACTTCTTCAACCGGCTCGTGTGTAACGCCGTCCACTTCTTTAAATAATACTTCAGGACGGGATACTGAAAATTCGAATCCCTCACGACGCATTGTTTCAATAAGAATGGCCATTTGGAGTTCACCACGTCCCGAAACTTTATAGATGTCCGGACTCTCTGTTGGCTCTACTCGCATTGCTACATTTGTTCGGGTCTCACGATATAGCCGATCTTTCATTTGATTAGAGGTTACGTAATCCCCTTCTTTTCCGGCAAAAGGCGAATTGTTTACCCGAAAGTACATTGCAATGGTAGGCTGATCAAGATCCACATACTCGAGTGGTTTCATATCAGAAGTATCGGTTAGTGTGTCCCCGATATTAACTTCCTCATACCCAGCTAAAGCAATGATATCTCCAGCTTGTGCATTCTCCACCGGTTCACGCTGAAGTCCATTAAAAGTGAATAGCTTGGTGGCACGGGCTTTTTCTTTAACTTTTCCCTTTCCATCCATCAATGCTACTTCCTGATTGATTTTGATGGTCCCTTGCTCAATTCTTCCGACCGCAATTCGTCCAACGTAGTCATTCCAATCGATGCTGCTAACCAGCATTTTGAATTTTGATTCAATGTCTTGCTCAGGAGCTGGCACATGCTCTACAATCTTATCCAACAATGGAGAAAGATTATCATTGTCGTCTTCCAACTCTTCTTTGGCAATACCATCTTTAGCAATGGCATATAGTACAGGAAAATCGAGCTGTTCGTTGGAAGCATCCAGCATCACAAATAGATCAAAAATTTCATCTAATACTGCATCGGGACGTGCATCCTTTCTGTCAATCTTATTGATGACAACAATTGGTTGGAAACCAAGACTTAGTGATTTCCTAAGTACAAATTTCGTTTGAGGAAGCGGACCTTCAGCTGCATCCACTAATAGTATAACCCCGTTAACCATTTTCAGAATACGTTCAACCTCACCACCAAAATCAGCGTGACCAGGAGTATCCACAATATTAATTTTTGTGTCTTTCCACTTAACAGCGGTATTTTTTGAACTGATGGTAATCCCGCGTTCTTTCTCTAAATCGCCGGAATCCATAACCCGGTCTTCAACCTGCTGGTTCTCTCTGAAAGTACCGCTCTGTTTTAGAATTTGATCTACGAGCGTGGTTTTGCCATGATCTACGTGGGCGATGATGGCGATATTTCTTAAATCTTGTGACATTAATTTGGGATATTTGGAATGAAATTCTCTTCTTGAATACAACTTGTGAAGTGTTACTCCACTATGTTTACAGAAAAGTTGCAAGCCTTAAAGATACGGCTATTTTGGTCAAATCCGTATTAATTAATTGAGAATTGTTTTAACCTAAAAGCATCATTTAATTCTTTTATGATATCATCTATACTTTGGCTCATTTTTGGACTCCTCCTACTAATCAAAGGAGCAGATTGGCTGGTTGACGGGGCTTCATCTTTAGCTAAAAAGTTCAATGTATCTGACCTGGCCATTGGGTTAACAATTGTAGCCTTTGGGACCTCCGCTCCGGAACTCGTGGTAAATGTGATGAGCAGTATTCAGGGGCACCATGAAATTGTGTTTGCTAACATAATAGGCAGTAATAATTTCAATCTGCTTGTTATACTTGGTATCTCCGGCTTAATCACTCCCCTTGTTGTGCAGTCGAGTACTGTTTGGAAGGAAATACCCCTTTCTCTTTTCGCTGCCATCCTTTTATATATTCTAGCCAATGACTTTTGGGCTGCAGATTCCTTCAGCGTTTCCCGTTTTGACGGATTCATCTTTCTCACGTTGTTTGTAAGTTTCTTGTATTACGTATACAAACAGCTTTCTTCTGATCCTTCCGAAGTCCCTTCAGAAAGCAAAACCTATTCCCAGCTAAAAATCTGGGGCTTTATTATAGTTGGACTGGCAGGATTGGTTATTGGTGGGCGATTGGTTGTCAATAACGCTATCGAAATTGCAACTGCTTTGGAAGTAAGTGAGAAAATCATTGGCTTGACGATCATCGCTGCAGGTACTTCCCTACCAGAGCTCGCCACATCTATTGTAGCCGCAACTAGAAAGAATGTAGACATTGCGGTTGGCAATATTATCGGCTCAAATATCTTCAATATCTTTCTGATCCTTGGAATAAGCTCATTGGTCAATCCTATTCAATACAATCCTTCGTTTAATTCTGAACTATATTTACTCGCTGCCGGAACATTATTCTTATTTATCGCGATGTTTACAGGAGAGAAAAAAAAGTTAGACCGATGGGAAGCTGGCGTTCTGTTAGTGATCTTTATTGGCTACACCATTTTTCTTATATCTAACGGACTTTGATAATAGCACTTCTCTGGTCGGCGCAAGTTAAGATAATACCCTTCACATCATCTACATCATATTTCTACATATTGGAATAACTTTTTATGCTAAAATTCTTGGATTATGCCACGACCAAAGTCAAAACAAGAGTTAGAAGAGCTTAGTAATGAGAATTTTTCAAGGCTATTAGGGTATATTTCTACCCTTTCAGAAGAAGAGCGAAACCAAGAATTTCCACCCGGAACTCTAAATCGCAACATACGCGATATACTAGCCCACCTTCATGAATGGCATTTAATGATGCTGAATTGGTATGAGATAGGTATGAGTGGCAAAAAGCCTGAGATGCCAGCAAAGGGTTATACATGGAAAATGACTTCTGAACTGAATCATGAGATTCAAAAGAAATTCAGTAGTACTCCATTGACTGAAGTTGAGTCTTTACTAAGAACGTCTTTTTCCAACCTTCAAAGCATTATTAATAAACACACAAATGAAGAGCTCTTTGACAAGGAAAGATATTCGTGGACCGGATCAACATCGCTGGGGGCATATCTGATTTCTTCCACATCAAGTCACTATGATTGGGCACTGAAGCTAATTAAGAAGTGCAGAAAAAATCTCTAAATAAAAAAAGGAGGGCATCGCTGCCCTCCCTTTTCTCTGAGGTTATAATTCTATTAATCCAGAAACGTAACTTTCCCTGTTTCTAAATCATAGAAGGCGCCGGCAATTACCACATCGCCGTTTCTTTCAAGCTCTGCAATTATAGAGCTATTCTCTCTCATCTCTTCAATAGTGTGTTTTACATTATTGTTGACGACCTCGGTCACGTAATCATCGTTACCGGTTGATCGGTCACCATCATAGTTTTCGGTCATTTCAACAGCAGGCTTAATCTTTTCAAGCATTGCAGTGATGTTTCCCATTTCTACTCCGTCGATAGCAGCTTTAACAGCACCGCAGCTTTTATGCCCAAGCACTACTACTACTTTAGAACCTGCAACAGCAGTTGCAAATTCGGCACTTCCAAGGATGTCTTCATTAACGAAGTTCCCAGCCACACGTGCTACAAAGATATCTCCAACACCCTTGTCAAAAACATTTTCAACCGGAACCCGGCTATCTACACAAGCAAGAACAATCGCTTCTGGATATTGCCCTTTTGCTGTGCCTTTTACCTGAGCCTGGTAATCTCTTGGAGTAAGGTCATTATTTACAAAACGCTCGTTTCCTTCTTTCATGCTTTGTAAGATCTCCTCAGGAGTTAATGCATCCCGAGTTTCACTTGTCATTACATCACCGAAAAGGTTTTCTTCCATCGTTCTGTCTTGTTGGTTTTCGTTATTTGTACATGCTGTAATAGCAAAAGCTAAAATTGCTATGGGTAATAAATTTCTTAAAAGATCTATGGTTTTCATGGTCCTGAATTATTCTTATTGGATATTTGAAAGCCATCAAAAGGATCAAAAAAACCTTATCCTTTCCTAAGTAATTATAAGCACGGATTGTGTTGCGTACTCTTATTTATAGGTACGTTAATACAATACCGGAAGCTATAATTCTAAAGATTGACGGCGATTTTAGACGGGTATTCAGGCCAAGTCTGGTGGAGGCGTTAAAACCTGAGATGTAAACAGCCGAAGGGTAAGAAATGGATTCGCTAAAAACTTTTTATCGGAATAGGAAATAACTGTATATCCCAGTTCATGCTCAATCTCATCTTCGCTCCCTGGTTCTTCTACAATGTCAGGTGTAGGTATGGAAGGTCCGGAAGCCATAACGGTGGCCGGATTCGCTGGTATTAACCAATCGAATTCATGCATCATCGAAAATGTTAAAAACAACATTGTCGAAAATACTACCAGCAATATGTATGGCTTTTGGGTTGTCATGATATATAATTTTACCACCTAACTCTGCCGTTTAATAAAGCGTTCCCAAAAAAATACAATCTTCAAAATTTCTCTAATGTCAAGAGCAG
Source organism: Balneola sp. (assembly GCA_002694685.1). Lineage (NCBI taxonomy): Bacteria > Pseudomonadati > Balneolota > Balneolia > Balneolales > Balneolaceae > Balneola > Balneola sp. Next base: position 227,892 of record NZMW01000002.1, on the reverse strand, counting down.
GAACGTTTTCAAGCTGCTACTAAGTTATGAAACCAGCGTTTAATTTTTTAAAAAATTTTGTCAATGCGATTATCAATTTTACTGTTTTTCTATCTTATTTTCACTGCCCAAACATCTCTTGCACAGTCCACCGGATCTATAGCAGGTGTTGTTACGGATGCTAAAACCGGGGAACCTTTGATTGGGGCAACTGTAATTTTGGAAGGCACGAACCTTGGCGATGCCACTGACAGAGATGGACGATACAGAATCTCAAATATCCCGGCCAACTCGTACAATATCATAGCTTCTTATGTTGGGTTTGTATCGCAGACAAAGTTTAACCTGGTAATACGTTCGGAAGGTAATGCAGACGTTAATTTCCAGCTAAATGAAGACGTAAATGAACTTGATGATGTAACCGTAACGCCAAACCCATTTCAAAAAGAAGAAGTAACTCCCCTCTCTATTCAGAAATTCAGTCAGGAAGAAATTGCTTCCTATCCGGGGGGAAATAATGACATCGCAAAAGTAGTACAATCTTTGCCCGGTGTTTCCGGATCAGTCGGAGGCTTTAGAAATGATGTAATTATTCGGGGTGGTGCTCCCAATGAGAATATCTATTTTCTTGATGGAGTCCCAATTCCCAACATCAATCACTTTTCAACACAGGGTAGTGCAGGCGGCCCTGTTGGCTTGCTCAATGTCTCCTTTTTTGAGGGAGTGACACTGACGGCCAGTTCGTTTGGCGCTGAATACGATAACGTACTTTCCGGCATCCTTCAGTTTAACCAGCGAAATGGAAATTCACAGGAATTTACTGGGAACCTAAGAGTCGGTTCAAGTGAAGCTGCGCTCACTGTGGAAGGCCCGCTTTTTAAAGGGGAGGAAGACCGGGCTAAAACCACATATATCGCATCTGTCCGCCGTTCGTATTTACAGCTACTCTTTCAAGCAATTGGCCTGCCTTTTTTACCGGACTATTGGGATTATCAGTATAAGGTGAATCACGAAATTGACCGATATAATAGAATCTACCTAACAGGTGTTGGCTCGATTGATGATCTTGCTATAAATGAATTGGATGACTTTGATCCCGAACAGGAAGCCACCCAAAACCAAATCCCCGTCATTACCCAAAATAGTAATACTGCAGGGATTGGCTGGAAGCGACAGTTCAAAGACAATTCCGGATTTATGGAAACCGTCATCAGCAATAATACGCTGGGCAACAGCTTTTTCCGTTATGATGATAACGTGAACGAAACCGGGCTTTATCTTAAAAATGAATCCCGCGAGACCGAAACTCATCTTCGGTATAACGCTACTAAATTTATGGGAAATTGGACGTATTCAACAGGTTTCCAGCTTATCAACTCTGATTATTCAAATGCTACTGAAGACTTGGTTAATAATCGACAGTTCGAAACCGATCTCAATTTCTTCCGATATGGAATATTTGCTCAAGCCTCATCGAATGCTTTCAACAACCGACTTACATTTTCTTTGGGAGCAAGAGCCGATGGTAATTCATTCAGCAACACGGGCAATGAACTTTATAGAACACTAAGTCCACGAGCGTCCATTTCCTATAAACTTACGGAAGATCAAAACTGGACAGCAAATGCCTCAGTTGGCCGATATTATAAAATTCTGCCTTACACTACACTTGGCTTTAAGGATAATAATGGCAATTTCACCAATAAAAATGCGGACTACATACAAAGCGATCATGCCGTATTAGGGCTCGAATATTTAATAAATAAATCTGCAAGAGTTTCGGTGGAGGGTTTTTTCAAGAAGTATGATGACTACCCAATATCCACCACCGACAGTGTATCGTTAGCTAATAAAGGCGGGGGTTTTGAAGTTTTTGGAAGTGAGCCCGTCATAAGTCAAGGAAAAGGCAGAACGTATGGCGTGGAGCTCTTATACCAACAAAAATTCACCGGAAAGTTTTATGCTGTAACAGCTTTTACGTTCTATAAAAGTGAGTTCACTAATCTGTTGGGCAACGATTATGATCCGGCAGTTTGGGATAATGGAGTTCTTATCTCATTACTGGGAGGTTACAAATTTGGCAATAACTGGGAAGTCAGCGGACGGTACCGTTACCTTGGGAAAGCCCCATATGCGCCGGTCGATCAGGAAGCCACGTTAGACAATTATCCGGCAGTTATTTTAGACTACAACCAATTGGGCTCTGTTCGCCTTGATCCCTTTAGTCAACTAGACATCAGAATTGACAAGAAGTGGAGCTTTACGAATGTTAGTCTCGATGTATTTCTTGAAATTCAAAATGTACTTGCCCAAACCGGCCCTTCCGAACCGCGCTATGGATTAGATAGAAATGAGAATGGCGAAATTATTACGCCCAGAAATTTGGTTCGTGTTGATTTGACTCAGGATGCCAGTGTCTTGCCCTCAATTGGTCTTGTGCTTAATTTTTGATATTTCCAGTTTCAACACATATTACAGCTCATCCGAATTTCAATAGTAAACCATACATACTACCATGGATCTTAAAATAGCCGAAAATCACTTTCTAATCTGTGGGGCTTCAAGTGGGTTTGGACGGGCAGTTGCAGAACGGCTGCTTCACGAAGGAGCTCATATTATAGCTGTTGCCCGCAGAGAAGAAAAGCTGGATGAATTGAAGAGTTCACATCCTGACAAAGTAGAAAAAGTGGTTGGGGACTTATCAGACCAACTAACGTTAACCGAAATTGAATCCTTAATTTCAGGACAACAAATTCATGGTGTTTTAATTAATGCCGGTGGACCTCCTGCTCTTTCAGCTATGGAAACTACGCTAGATCAATGGGATGAAGCTTATCAGTCTGTACTTCGCTGGAAAGTAGATCTTACAAAGAGACTTATTCCTCACTTCAAAAAAGAACAGTATGGTCGAATTTTATTTGTTGAAAGTCAGTCTATAAAACAACCCATTCCTTCTTTGGTATTAAGTAATGCATTTCGTGCAGCTGTAGCCGGCTTTGCCAAAACCCTTGCCCTTGAGATTGCAGAAACAGGAATCACCGTAAATATTATAGCACCTGGATCACACGAAACCCCTGCTATTGACCGTGTTATTAAGAAAAGGGCTGAGGACTCTGGAAAGAGTTTTGATGAGGTTAAAGCTGAACTCGAGAAAAGTATTCCTGTAGGAAGAATGGGGACCGGTGAAGAATTTGCTTCGTTGGCGGCTTGGTTGTTATCCCCTCATTCCGGTTATGTGACTGGACAGACCATTAGCCACGATGGTGGAAATATTCAGGGGCTTTTTGGGTGAGCTACTCAAAATAACCGCGCTTTTTCTAAGCTCATCCTTGTCGATGTTGAGTATTGTTGTCCTCGAATTACATAACATCTTTATCCCACATCCGACGCTTTCAGAATGGAGTACAAGCTCGTAATCAACCGCTCCGACGCAGAGCGTGCGGAGCGAGGTACAAGGTCATCCTGAGCGAAGGTATGTTGAATTAGAGTTGGGATGTGCTGTGCGAAGGATCTTTGCCACAAACCAATTGGTAAACATTTCGTGGCAAAGGTTCTCCACTCCGCATCCCCTGCGTTCAGAATGACACGGATTCAAAATGCAATTTTGGTCATTGGAATTTGGAGCTTGGGATTTAGTCCTTACTAACCCTCTAATTCAACACCGTGAAGTAGGCTACGGCTTTAGGCTGAAAACTTCGGAGCCGAAGCTGAAACTGCTCAGCTGTTTGCTCAATGTCCGGCGTTACAAAACCGGTTTCGTCTTCCAGTATTTTTGAATACGGTACATAAACTTCATAAGGTCTGACCTTCTCTACTTCAGCAAACTGCTCAATGGGAACATCGAACTTGATGGTAACAGACGAAGGATTGTAGTTCACATTTTGCCCTCTCGGAAGACCTCGGGTTCTTATATAAACCGTAGTTTCGCCCTCCGTAAATTCAGACACGTTTGCTTCATATGAGATCTGTGTTTCCGAGAGCTCAATCACTCCCTCAGAATCTTCCAGACCTAATACGGTAGAAATATCTTCTCTTACACCTGAAAGCTTCAGCGTATCCTGAACTTCCCATTCAGTGATGTCACTAATTTTGGATTGAGCCCCGGTTACTGTAATGCTGTCCGGACTAAATACCGGTTCTCCAACCAATCCATATCGGTTTTGAAAAGTAATGTCGGTATTAATTTTAACCGGTACTTTTTTAGACACCTTGGGCTCCATATTAACGGAAAGCAATAGGGGTTGTACTTTGGCAATATCTATATCCTGCAAATAACTAAGCCTTTGGCGCACCTGATCAAATAGATTGATCTCACTTTCTTCGATATTGATGACAACAGTCGGCGGGTCGTTGTATAAATTAAGCAATTGCCATCCATCCCCTGAAACCCCGACTTGCACAAACTCAGGAAGGTCTTCCGTCAGCGCCATGCTTTCAGGAATATTTCCTGGTTCCACCGGAATGTTGATATTAATGCTAAAGCTGCCGTTCAAATTCACAATAAACCACAGAGAAACAGCCATGATATAAGCTGCGATAAAGACAATGATTTTTTCACGACGGTTAAAACGCGCTTCCGTTTCCTCAGCACCGGGCTTGGTTCCGGGTATAAGAAAGTTCTTAATGCGTTTCACAATTTCGTTATCTGTGATTTCAGCCATAGCCGAATATAGATGCAGGATTAAGGTTAGTCAACTAGCTGCGAACAATGATATCTCCGATTACATCACCTTTCACTTTTGAGTTCAGCTTTTTGGCAATACTAAATCGATTTCCATGAATTTCGTGTCGCCACGATGGATGCTTAACGCGCATAACCAGTTTATTACCCTCAAAATGGAGGTCTTCCACTTCAGATGCCATCCTTTTACCAACAATATCTTCAAAAGCAGATAAAATCATCCCCTGCTTCAATTTCTTTTTCTGGGGAAATTTCTCCAGAAAATCTTCTAGAACAGAACTCAGGGATTTGGGCGGATCGAATCTCATTTTCTAACCTCGGTTATTTTTCCATCTTTCACTTCATAAAAACGATTATTCACCCCATCAAAGTCAACATAATCTTCAAAGGGAATGGGATTTGCTGAAGTTATAAATATTTGACCTTTATGTTGTTGAAGTGCATCGAGTAAAATTTCGGTTTTTTTAAGATCTAAATCACCGAATACATCATCCAGCATCAGTATAGGGAGATCGTCCAGCTCATCTGAGTAATAATGCAGCTGAGCCAGTTTCAAAGACAGCTTGAACAAACGGTGCTGCCCTTGTGAACCAAACCGGCGAAGTTCAAATTCATCCAGATAAAAAATAACCTCATCCCTGTGTGGACCTACTGAAGTGTACTCCCTATCTATTTCTTTGGGCTGAACTTTTTCCAGCTGTTCATAATACTCTTTCTCAATAGCTTTAACATCCGTACTGGGTTCGCAGAAGGTCTGGTACTCTAAATTTGTGGTCAAGTCCATTCCCGATACCATCGCATAATCTTTGGCGAGATACTCTTTCAGGTTCTCGAGTACTTCATGGCGCTTTGCTACAATTCGTGAGCCAACTTCCACGAGCTGGACATTCCATGGTTCTAAATACGCCTCCAACACTGAAACCGGGCCACGGTACTCCTGCAATAGCGAGTTCCGCTGTTTTCTGACTTTCCGGTACTCAATCAAATCACGGAGATAGGCGGGCGAAATCTGGCTTATGAAAGAATCGATAAACGAACGCCGCTCTGCAGGTCCTTCCAGCGTTAGCTTCTTATCATCCGGAGTTAGAGTTACAACTGGTACCATTCCAATTAAATCAGAAAGGCGTTCAAGTGGTGAATCATTTACGAAAATCTTCTTCCCGTCTCCTCTGGAGTATGAACAAGCTACATCAAACTCAGAACGAATCTGACCTTCAAAATGGCCATTAATCATAAAGTAACTCTCATCCTGATTAACCACATACATGTCGGTATTGGACACAAAACTTCGAGACATACACAGATAATGGATGGCATCAATCAGGCTTGTTTTGCCTGAACCATTCGGGCCTGTAATTACGTTGAGGTTCGGCGCCCAGTCCACCTTTGTGCTCAGGTGGTTTCTAAAATTTGTGAGTTCTGTGTGAGTATTTCGCATACGCTACATGGTACGCATTCTGAATGTTTTAAGCAGACCCATTTCCCATAAAAAGAGCCGACTTTTGCTAAAAAAGTCGGCTCAAAAAGTTACCGTAATTTAAGTATGTACTAAGTTAGAGCGATTTCAAACCCATTCCTTACAAAATATTTTTTGATCTACTTTGCGAGGATCATTTTTCTGATATAAGATGTGCCATTTACATCTAATCGGTACATATAAATTCCGCTCGAAAATGTAGATGCATTCCAAACTTCTGAGTAGGCTCCGGCTTTCAAAAAGCCCTCTTTTAATACTGAAACTTCCCGCCCAATTACATCAACGATACTTAGGCGGATATTAGCATTCTCTGCCAGCTCAAATTTAATGGTGGTCACGGGGTTAAATGGGTTGGGATAGTTTTGAGAGAGTGATACATCACTTGGCAATTCATCTCCTTTCTCATTAGCCACACTTACTCCATTTTTAGAACCCGGAGTACCGCCATAAGCAGTAGAAACAGCCCAGCTTTCGGGCAAGGCATTATCTGAATCAGCACTTCTCAGTTCAAGGGTATATCCCGTGCCGTCTGCTTCTTCCGGCCATGGAGCCTCATCATCATATTCAACTTGATCAACCAAAGCGCCGGACTGATCAAAAATCCGAACCTGATCACTTCCACCTGCAAGGCCAAAATCCATATCTCCCAGTAATGATTCTCCCAAACTCAGGCTGCTGTAAACAGCCTCAAAATCAGCTTTACTCTGGGTGACTACGAGATGCCCTCCCCCACTAATAATAGTATTTTCGGGAAACTCGAACTCGTGAGTATCATCTTCGTCTTTTAAAACCCACCCCCCAATATTTATCTCGCCAACCGATTTGTTGTACAATTCAACCCAATCCTGAGGATCATTTTCATCTTCGGCGTTGTACATTATTTCGTTGATAACAATATCTGTGTTATTAACCGTACTCTCCTCAAACTGTGCTGTAACTGAAGGCGCTTGATTTGACTGAACCTCAATCGTCCGCTCAGAAGAACTGATATCTCCCGTCCATCCTACAAACTTGTATCCAGGTTTAGGAATGGCTTTAAGCTTTATGGGCACATCCTGAAAATACTTCCCATTCCAAGGGTATGAACTTGGCTGGAGTCGATTAACCCGAACTACACCCTGCTCATCTCCCGACACATTTACCCTCACAATGTTTCTTTCACCAACCCCAAAGAATGAAGTGATATGGGATTCCACAAAGCCTTCACGGCGATCTGCAAATTCCCGCAGCACCTGAACGTTATTGTTCCAATTATCGATAGAGCCACCCCACCTCTGCTGATGCGCTGCCATCTCGTTTTCGATTTGCTCAGACAGTGAATCAATGACTGAATTTATAATTGGCGCGCTGAATGAATAATTCAACAAATCAGCATAACGGTTTATAAATTCATGTTGGAATGAATCGTTTTCAAGGAATTTCCTAAACATATAAGTGGACCAGGATGGATTTGGCCAACCGGGACCATTGGGGTCCGTTGCAAATTGAAGCATGTTTTGTTCGTAATTTTGTCCGTACATACTAAAACCAAAATCAGTGTCATAAATGATCCACCTCCATTGGGCACCATTCTTCCGTTCTCTCCAGTATCTCAGATTATTGCCGGGCCAATCAGTGTTAGAAAAGAAGGTTTGAGCAACCATATAGTCGATGTAGCTCTCCAATTCTACCTGCTCTGCAACTTCTTCATAATCAGCCTGAGATTGCATATTCGCATTCTGAAGGGCATTCATAAACTCGTTGTAAGCTTCGGTTCCGCCATGTTTGGCTTCGCCATTATTTTCAATCAAATCAATATCATCAATATCTACATCGTGATTTGAAGCTATGAAATGCTCATTGATCTTTTCTCTGATATTCTGAATGCCCCAGTATTCCCCATTGATGTACATCACTGCAGGTTCGTAGGCTTGGTAATCAATTTCCAGCCCTTCAATCAATGTTTTCATGAGTGCATCTCGAAACTGAGTGTTATTGAAATCGTTTCCTGAATTCCTCAAAACTATAGACTCAAACGTTTCAATTTCTTTTTCCCTGAACAAAGGGTACTCTAGTTCGGGAGTGCCGTAATCACCTCTAAAAAAAACAGACAGTGATTTCTGTGGCTGAGTACGGCTGCATCCACCAAACATTCTGGCCCCTGCATTTTCACCAAATGCACGATTTCCCTGCTCATCAAACAGCTCTATATGGATAGGGATCTCCCAATCCTGATTCCAGTTTGCAGGTCCGTTGCTGCAATTTCCTGTTATACCATTCGTGCCTTGCACATAAATCCCGGAGTCATCACTCCAAAGATTATCCGGGTCCGTTACTACTGAGATAACAGGAAGGTCATGGGTCCGATCAATGATGAACGTTTCGGTAACTACCTCGCTTGGAATTTTGCCATCCTCTACCGCTCTTAGGCGAATTGTAGTTGTTTCACTTATTGATATCGGGGATATCAGCACGCGCGATGAAGTTGTAGGAACAGACCCGTTTGTTGTATAGTAAACATCTCCGCCAGGATCAGAGCCTAATGCTACCTCTACACTTGATGAGTAAAATCCTCCTGACTTTGATAAACTAGGGACCGCAGTCCGAGCCTGAAAAAATTCACCTGAATTTTCTTCCATAGGACTTGGCGAAGTAAAAATTCCCCAGCCATTTTCTGCTTCACCATTCCGGCCATACGATTCTCCGGCTAACAGTTCCGGGACTTCAACCTGATCTACTACACTTCCCTCCGGACTCGTTAAAAACACAGTTTCTCCAGATGAACTGATTTTAAAATTTGTATGGGGATAAGCGATCTCAAAAGCGTCAAGTTTAGTTTCGGTAGCAACTCCTCTGGAATTATCAGGAGGATTCACATACGCCAAGCTTAAAAATGGAATCAGAGAAAGGTCGGATGATCCGGTATTAAAATTATGCACCTGTATGGCTAAAACATTCTCTCCAGGCTGGAGCAGACTTTTATAATCATCAAGGGAAATAGGTTCCAGTTCACCGCCTTTAGCCAATATTGGTTCTAGAAAAGTAGAAGAGCCGGCATCAAATGCTAATGGTGCAACTCCTTCTATATTTTGGCGTGAAACTTCCTCCCCGTTTAAATAAGCTACATACCCGTCATCGAAATCTATGTGCAATAGCATCCGACTTATATTTTCAGTATCGCTGATCGTAAACGGCGTTCTTGAAAATACAGACATAGTACCTGATGGAATCTCGGTGGCGTCATCCCCATCTCCAAAACCAATTCCAAAAGGTCCATTTTCCCAGCTTTCATCATTGAAATCCACATCTACCCAAGAGTTACTTACGATAGATGTAGGAATCAGATATTTAGTTTCATCATTTTCTCGGATGATTGTTTCCCAGAAAGCACTATAGCCTTTTCGGTCTTTATCGGAAGCATAAACCAGGTGATAAGATCCGGGTTCAATAATTACTTCGGGCATCTCCCATTTGAATAAATTTTCGGGATCATCAGAAACTCCGTATCCGGTTAAATCTACAGCCTCCGAACCGGAATTATAGAATTCAACCCAATCAGGGTTGTCTCCATCTTCATCAGCGATTCCTCCTGAGTTACTGGAAACCAGCTCGTTTATAACGACCTGACCAAAGCCAGACCCAACAGTGATAAAGAAGAATAGAGTATTTACCCAGAATAATTTGAAGCGAGATGATATGCTGATGTTCATTTCTAAAAAGGCTTATTAGGAACTTCTGTTACCTTAATATAGCCTAATTTCCTAAAAACAATCGGTAGAAAAATCCGCCCTTTCTTGACGAAATCTTATTGTTTGCCTTCGAACGATTAGCTTTTACTTTTCTATTTACCAAACACCTTTGGCATAATAATGACTCAACATTATCGCTTAAATATTTTTCAAGTATGGCTGTAAATTTCAGCAATGTATTCTTGAATACTATCTAAACCGATTTCAGCTTTCTTTTTCTTCTGAAGGCTGAAATTGAAGCGCCTACTCCTGCAGAAGCAAACAAGAGCCCGAATAGAATCACAAAGATGGAAATGGCCCAATTGAATATTCCTTTATCGATGATGGCTTCATTTGGATTATCGGGCTGATGCAAAACCTCTACATGTTCTCCTCTTCTGTAAGAGGGAGGGCTACTACCAACATCATGGGTAAACCTGATTGCTTTAAAAGTGCCTGCAGGCGAATATTCAACAATTGGGTAGTAGGTATAGCCATCATCACTGCTTCTTTCCTCAAGATCTACAACTACACCTGATGCCGGTACTGCTGTTTCTAGAAAATGGTAGCGTTCAACCCCCAGATATATTCCCAAAGCAACAACACCAAGGCCAACAAGGGTGAATATTGGACCGATAATCTTCAAGTCCCCTTTTTGATTCGTACTCACTTCCTGCATCCTGGCAGGCTCTCTTATTATTTCTTTCTCGTCTATCTCTTCCTTCTGATTGCTTTTTAAAACCTCGGTAAACTCATCCACAGAATCGATTCCTTTAGACTTCAAAACCCTTCGGAACGACAAAGCAATCAGCACAAATACACCCAAAGAGTACAGGACATTCCATATTGAAAAATTAAACATAGCCAGGAACACAGAGCAGAAAATCCCTCCGAAAACCATCAAAAATACCCCTACAAAATAAGGCATGTTTGATTTGAGGCGTGGCGTTTTACCTGATATATAAATTACTTCTACCGTCTCTCCGATTTGATATTGCGGACGCCCGGAACCATACCGACCCGTGAAATCACCAAAGTAACTTTCAACAACAGGTTGGTAGGTCTTGTTTCCCTTCGAGCCTTCTTTGACTTTAAATCCTGTTACTTTTCCAGTCGTCTCCAAAGCGATACGTACATACCTGATGTGATCAAATATCAGGTAAGCCCCGAGAAAGAGCACGAAGCTTCCGATAAGAAAAAATATGATTTCCATACCCACATTTAATAAAAGGGCATAAAAAAAGCCATCACAAAATGTGATGGCTTTGGAAGCTTAAAGACTTATGCTTTTATAATCCAAAAGCGTCATGCCCTAAGAAAATAGCAGAGTCGCCCAGTTGCTCTTCAATGCGAATCAACTGATTGTATTTGGCGATTCGGTCAGTTCGGCTCATAGAACCTGTTTTAATTTGACCTGCATTTGTAGCTACCGCAAGATCTGCAATTGTTACATCTTCCGTTTCTCCTGATCGGTGAGAGATAACAGCAGTATATCCATTTTTATGTGCCATCTCAATCGCATCCAGTGTTTCTGTGATGGTACCGATTTGGTTCACTTTGATAAGGATGGAGTTGGCAATACCACGCTCAATTCCAGTAGCCAGACGCTTGGTGTTGGTTACAAAAAGGTCATCACCAACAAGCTGTACTTTATCGCCTACAGCCTCTGTTAGCTTTTTCCATGCATCCCAATCATCTTCTGCCAGACCATCTTCGATGGAAATAATTGGATATTTATCTACCCATGTGCTCCAGAATTCAACCATGGCATCGGTATCTTTTTTAGAACCGTCACTCCACTTAAATTCATATAAACCGGTTTCAGAATTGTAGAATTCTGATGCAGCAGGATCCAGTGCAATCAATACATCTTCTTCAGGAACATATCCTGCTTTCTCGATCGCGGTTAAAATAACTTCAACAGCTTCTTCATTTGATTTCAGGTTCGGAGCAAATCCACCTTCATCGCCAACTGCTGTACTATATCCTTTGTCAGAAAGAACTTTCTTCAGGTTATGAAATACTTCGGCTCCAACCTGCAGTGCTTTGCTGAAAGATTCAGCTCCGGCAGGCATAATCATAAATTCCTGAAGGTCAACACTGTTATCAGCATGTGAGCCACCGTTAATAATATTCATCATTGGGAGCGGCATCACTTTGGCATTCACGCCACCAACATATCTCCATAAAGGCATTCCCAAATCTTCAGCCGCAGCTTTAGCACATGCCATTGAGACACCTAAAATTGCATTAGCTCCCAGCTTGGCTTTGTTCGGAGTTCCATCTAATTCAAGCAGCAGATCATCTAAGGCAACTTGATTAAAAACAGATCGACCACGGAATTCGTCCGCAATTGTTGTATTCACATTCTCAACGGCTTTAAGCACGCTTTTGCCGAGGTAGTAGTCTTTATCCCCATCGCGTAGTTCAACAGCTTCGTGTTCACCTGTAGAAGCTCCTGATGGAACAGCGGCACGGCCAACGGTACCTGTTTCTAAAGTTACATCCACTTCAACAGTGGGATTCCCCCGTGAGTCGATGACCTGTCTTGCATGAACGTCTTCAATAAAACTCATTATAATTTCTCCGATTTGTAGTTAGTGAGATTGATTGCTGAAAGGTACTGCGATTTAACATGTACTTAAAGCCATTTCGCCTGAAGTTTTGTAACTTTGTTGAAGATTTGATAAACATTTAAAACTTATTCTGCTTTGACACCACATCCCTGGGTTATTCTTTTTGATATTGACGGCACACTCCTTTCTGTTGACAGTAAACACACCCGAAGCCATCTTAGAAGAATCTTAGATGAACTCGAAATTCATTATCCGGATATGGAGAAGGATTCTTTTTCCGGCAGAACCGATCATGATATTTTTAACTCTTTTTTAGTTCACCATGATTTTGATGAATCCTTGTATAAGGAATACAAATCACGGTATCTGGAATACATGGAAAATGTACTGCTGACTAAAAAAGAATACGTGAATCGCATCGAGCATATTGAAGAAGCCTTAGAGTTTTTTTTTGAGGGTGATTTCATTTGTGGCCTTCTAACCGGAAATTATCCGCAGGCTGCACAGGTCAAACTTAAAGCGGCAGATATAAGCAGAGATTTTTCTTTTGGTGCTTTCGGTGAGTTTGAAAAAGACCGGAATAAACTTCCAAAAATTGCACTAGATGAGGTTGAGAGACTATATAATTTTTCTCCCGATCCTTCACGGTTTATAGTTTTAGGTGATACCCCGCGGGATGTAATTTGTGCTAAGAAATCAGGCATGAAATGTGTAGCTGTTACCACTGGTACATATACCCGGGATGAATTGGCTGAACATAATCCCGACGTTATTCTTGATAGCTTAGCTAATCCGGAAGAATGGTTTTCTCAGGTGAGTAATTAATAAAATTACCACATCCAGCCAAAGATGAAGCTGATTTGAGCGGTACCAAAATACTTCCTCGGGTCATTAGCTTTTTCAAGAGGTGCAAAAGAGTCAGGGCCAACCTGAACTTGGGTTGATCCCAATCCACATGGATTTGTTGGAGCCATCCCTATTCTGCTTAAATCAGGCTGACAAGGTTCTAACACCTGAATTCCATCGGCAAAGTAGTTCATTGAATATCCAAACTGAATGGTTGACAAGTTTGAGAAGTTTTCACCGAAATCTACTCCTATCACAAATTCCCCGCCTAAACCCCAATGAGTTTCAGATTCATCAAAGCCTGAGAATACATCATTAATTCGTTCTGAATAACCATAAATAGCTGCGTCATTTTCTCTGAACCCGTTTTCAGAACTGTCATTAAAGTAGGCGTACGATAAAGCAAAAGTAGGTCCTACACTCAAAGAACTGAATACCCGAAAATTATCAGAAATGTCTTCTGCAAAAAATCTTTTCTTCAAACCAATATGTAACGGAAATGCCACTACCCGCTGGTACTTTTCAGGCACGGTCTTAAAACCAAAGTAGTAGTCAATGAAGGTTTGTTCTGTAGGATCTTTGAGTCCTAAAATCTTCAAAGAGATGAGTGCTTCAGAGTAAGAGTTTAAGCCGAATCTAAATTGTCCTCCAGCGCCAAACCCAAAATCACTCAGAGAGAGGTTAATACCAAAACCAGTTTTATATCCTTCGTCAAATAGGTTTCTCGGGACTTCCTTTTTTTGCACCTGAGGCTCTCCAAATTGTGCAATAACTGGGTGCGACACTCCAATAAGCAGAAATAATAGAGTATACGTGATCAAATTTTTCATTAAAAAATCGGGTTTATGAGCGTTTTAAGTACATTATCTGCAACTAAAACGAAATTTTATTCATTTTCTTATTGCCTTAAAGCAATAACCTGTTATTTTCAGCACAAATTTTCGATCTATTAAACATTCCTTTAAAATAATTAATTCAAGCTACAAAGCATGAATTCACACACAACTTATTTTGTATTTGGGCCAACTGCAACGCTACGCAGAATGTCTTCTAAAATGTTCAAAGAGCATCCGCCTAAATTTCTATACGAATATTCACCTGAGGGTTCTTCAGAAACGATTTATGTAGCCGTTTATGAAGAATATGAAAAACAGATTAACTCAAGTGTTACACTTACTTGTATTGTTGAAAGCTTAGGCAAGCATAATAAAATTGTTCTTAAAAAGACTGGTGGACGCATGGGTTTCAGAGGCAGTTCACTTTCCGAAGAGCGTAACGTTGAATCTAACGTTATTGATTTTATTCTGGATTTCTCTAAACGTCATGGCTTAACGCTTCAGGAAGAACAGCCCCCAAAGCAAGCCGAGGAAGAATAATTCATGCCAAAAGTTCCTTCCGTATGGACGGTTCTTAGCATGTTGGAGTGGGCGACTAAGTTTTTTGAAGAAAAAAACGTAAAGTCACCACGAATGAGTATCGAGTGGCTCCTTGCAGATGTACTATCCATTAAACGACTGGATCTTTACCTGGAATACGACCGCCCTCTTTCCACTGCCGAACTGGATGAATTACGCCCAAAAGTTAAACGCCGCTCTCTTCACGAACCTCTTCAATACATAACCGGTGAAACCGACTTTCACCATGTTCACATCAAAGTTGAGCCCGGTGTACTAATACCGAGGCAAGAGACCGAAGAACTTGTTGCCTGGATTCTTGAACTATATCCCAAAGAAACAGAGCTTACTGTTTTAGATGTTGGAACAGGTTCCGGCTGTATTCCTATCGCTTTAAAAAACTCAAGACCAAATTGGAGCCTCTATGGTTCTGATGTTTCAGATACAGCTTTAGAGATTGCGAGAAAGAACGCATCATATAATGAAGTAGATGTTGAGTTTGCTAAGGATGACTTATTCCAGCCTTCTCATTTTTCTGACTCCAAATTCAATCTCATCATATCCAACCCTCCATACATCCTTCCTTCAGAAAAATCTAATCTTGACCAAGAGGTTAAAAACTACGAACCGGAGGAAGCTTTATTCTGTGATTCTACCCAAAAAATGTACGGAGCTATAGAGAAATTAAGTACACAATTACTGTCCAAAAATGGAGCTTTATTTTTAGAGCTTCATGAAGATACCGCTCAGGAAGTGCAGGAGCTATATTTGAATAATAATTGGGAGGTAAACTTAAAAAATGACTACGGTAATAAGCCAAGGTTTTTATTAGCAAAAAAACTTGACTAGGGTGATTTTTTTTATTGAAGAAGTCAACCCTATGATGTGGAATAAAAATGTGGAAAACTTGTGGAAAAATATTTTCCCTGTATTTTAATCCCATTAAAAAAAGGGCATTTCCTTGTTAAGGCAATGTTACGCGCTGTCAAGTAGAATTTTAGAATTATTTGGATAAAGTCATAAGTCACTGGCGCGCAGTCTTTTAAAAGTTATAAGTGAATGTGGATAACTTTTTGAAAACGCCCTAAAGTAGGTTTGACAAGTGTTCAATAAATTGGCATTTTCTCAGCAGTTCAAAATCGGGAATATTGTTTTTTTCTGTGGATAACTGGTTTTGATTTGATCTAAGAACAATAAGTATTTACCTCTAGGGGGATAAGGGAAATTGCACGAGCTTTCGGTTGAATCGGCATGGGAAAAGTGCCTAGATATTATTAAGGATAACATTAGCTACCAAAAGTATAAGTCATGGTTTGAGCCTATCAAACCAGTATCCCTTAAAGATGGAACTCTTACTGTTCAGGTACCCAGCCAGTTTTGGTACGAATGGTTGGAAGAGCACTATTATAATATGCTGCGCTCTACGCTCGCCAAAGTTCTTGGACCTGAAGGTAAATTGGAGTATTCCATTGTTATGGAAAAGTCGGATCAGTTTGAGCATAATCGCTCAGTGAGAATGCCCCAAAGACCAATGGGTCCTGTACAACCTCAAGAGTCGAGTGGATATCCTGAGTACCACCCTGAACGAATTGAAAATCCATTTGTAATACCGGGGATCAGAAAGACCAAGATAGATTCGAACTTAAACAACAATTATGTTTTTGAGCGCTTTATTGAAGGTGACTGTAACCGACTCGCCCGATCCGCCGCCATGGCAATTGCTGATAACCCCGGAAGTAATTCCTTCAATCCATTTTTTGTATATGGACCAACAGGTTTAGGAAAAACTCACTTGGTTCAAAGTATTGGTAACAAGATTAAAGAGAAGTTCGGGGATGAGAAATCAGTACTATATATATCTTCCGAGGCTTTTACGAATGAGTTTGTTCACTCTATTCGGAATAACCGAGCCAGTGAGTTCTCCATGTTCTATCGAAACATTGATGTGTTGATGGTAGATGACATTCAGTTCTTCAGCGGAAAAGAAAAAACTCAGGAAGAATTCTTCCACATTTTTAACGCACTTCACCAAGACGGCAAACAGATTATTCTAAGCAGTGATCGCGCTCCTAAGGACGTTCCTGATATCGAAGAACGGCTTATATCCCGCTTTGGTTGGGGACTTAGTGCTGACCTTAAAATGCCTGAATATGAAACCCGCTATGCTATCCTTGAACGCAAAGCGAATGACAACGGCATAGAAATTGACCCACAAATTATTGAGTTCATCGCTCATAACTTCAAATCTAATGTTCGGGATTTAGAAGGGGCTATCATCAAACTTTTAGCACACGCTTCACTACAAAGTATCGATGACATTGATTTAGCTATGGCCAAGCGAGTGCTCAAAGACATGGTCAAAGATTCCAACACACAGATCTCCATTGAGTCGATCCAAAATTATGTGTGTGATTACTTTGGTATTGATACCAATAAAGTCCGTGAGAAAACCCGGAAGCAGGAAATCGTTGAAGCGAGACAAATCGCGATGTATCTCTCCAAAAAATTCACCAAGTCTAGCTTAAAGACTATTGGACTACATTTTGGCGGGCGAGATCATTCTACCGTAATTCATGCCATTTCAACGGTTGAAGAGCGCATTTCTACCAGTGCAAAGCACAAGCGCATGGTTGAAGAACTTCATCAGCGTATCGAAGTCGCAAGCTTGTAATCATGGATTCCCTCTCTGTTAAAGGAATGAAATTTCATGGTCTGCACGGAGTTCAAGAACAGGAAAAAATAGAAGGCAACGACTTTGAGGTGGACGTAGTTTTCCAAGCTGACTTATCGAAGGCTGCCTCCACGGATAATCTGAAAGATGCCATCAACTACACCAAGGTTCAGGAAATAACCGCATCGGTAATGCATGGAGATTCGGTTGATCTCATTGAACGGCTCTGTTTCGATATTGGGACTAAACTTGCAAATCACTTTAAAGAAGCGGAAGAACTTGAAGTATGCGTTCGCAAGTTAAATCCTCCAATTAAGGCTCCTGTTGCTTATACCGAGGCGAGGATGTCATGGCCCAGGTAGTGATTGCACTGGGTTCAAATTTGAATGATCCTCATCAACAACTACAGAAAGCTTCAGCCTTTTTAGAAAACCTCTCGGATTCACAGCCCCAAAAATCCAGTATCTATAAATCGGAACCGGTTGGCCCTTCAGAAAATGATTTTCTAAACGGAGTGATTGTCATTGAAACCGACCTCTCTCCTGAAAAATTATTTGAGAAGCTTAAAGCTCAGGAAAAAAAACAAGGCCGTCCCTCCCGCTATCCCAAATGGACTGCCCGCACTATTGATTTGGATATTATTGCCTATGATAACTTGGTCATTGAAACAGATAGCCTTATCATTCCCCATCAGGAATACACCCGGCGTTTGTTTGTGTTATTGCCGCTAAGCGACGTTTTTCCTCAATGGAAAGATCCTAATTCCGCACAGCACATTAACGCACTCATTGAAGAAGCGCCGAGTCTCAAAATTGTTAAAACTACATTGAACTGGTAGCTGATGCCCAACTCTTATGATTTTATTGCCATTGAAGGTGTGATTGGAGCAGGTAAAACTTCTCTTGCCACTCTGTTGGCTGAGCGCCGGAACGCCCGCCTTGTTTTGGAAGAGTTTGAAGACAATGCTTTTTTGCCAAAATTTTATGAAGACCGTGAGCGATATGCCTTCCAAACACAGCTGGCTTTTTTAGCGAGCCGTTTTAAGCAGCAGCAAAATATGATGAGCCAGGATCTGTTTCATCAGTTTACGATTTCAGATTACATTTTTGACAAAGATCGCATTTTTGCACGGCTGAATCTCGATCAGGATGAGATGGCCCTGTACGACAACATTTTCAACATAATGACCGGGATTGCCCCACAACCTGACCTGATTATTTATATACAGTCATCCATTGAACGGCTCATGGAGAACATCAATAACCGTGGGCGCGATTACGAGCGAAACATAACCCCGGAATATCTGAAAGAGCTTAATGATGCCTACAACCATTTTTTCCACCATTATAACCGGGCTCCGTTAATTGTATTGAATGCTTCTGAGATAGATTTTGTCAATAATGAAGAACACCTTGCTTATATTGAAGAGCAAATTTTTGAAAAGCCGGTTCACACTAACACACACATTCATATTGCGCCTTGAGCCATGCTTAAGTTTATAGTTTTCAGCATAGCATTTTTCTTTGTGATAAGATATATCAACCGATTGTTCTTACCTTCCAGTAAGCGCCAACAAAATTTCAACCCATTTTCTGGATCGTCCAGAAACAGGGGAAAGAATTTTGATGAAATTGAAGAAGCCGAATACGAAGATCTTTCTAATAAAGACAACTAAACACACTCCATGAATTTCGAAGAGAAACTAAATAAAGGATTTGAATTACTACGCGAAAAAGACATCGATTATGCTTTGGACGTAGCACGAGAGTTGCAGAAAGAAGAACCCGATTCCCACGAAGCTTACTACCTGGAAGCTTTGGTTATGCAGCAGCTCAATCAGTGGAGCCATAGTATTGAAGCCATTGAAAAAGCAATCAAGCTCGATGATGACAACGCTCCGTACTACAACCTCCGCGGAAATGTACGCATGCAACTGGAAAAGCTTGACGGAGCAGAAGAAGATTTTGATAAAGCCATTGAGCTTAGCGACACCTCAGCTGCTCACCGTAACAAAGTTATGTTAATGTTGATGACTGACCGCGGCCAAGAAGCTATTCCTTATTTAATCGAGCGAATCAAAAAAGATCCAAAAGATGCCGAGAACTGGATCCTGATGGGCGACATGATTAACAAAGGCGGTCAACCTGATAAAGCTGCCACTTATTACGAGCAGGCGCTCAAGATTGATCCTGAGAACGATTATGCCAAGCGTCAGCTTGAAGGCGAAGACGAACTTTGAACAAGGAACACTCAAATCTGAATGTATTAATGCTCGATCAAGTCATCTCGCGGCGAAGGCCCGAGATCCGGATGGCAGAAAAGAATCACGTTACATTTATTACATCAAGATTCCTGCCTTCGCAGGAATGACTTTTTCACCTTGCTCCTGACGCTCTGCGTCGGAGTAAATGATAGATTATAAAACTAAAGGCTAAAGCGAATCGTCTTATGGTTGAATAAGAGCAATTCGCCTAAGCCTGACGTGAATATCTGAACGGATGTACACTCAGCAAAACCCATTCATTTATTTGGATGGGTTTTTTTGTGGAAATCCGTTGAACTTTGAAGCTTAAAAACGCTATATTTGTCGCCCTTGATTTACTACCAATGCTCACGTGGCGGAATTGGTAGACGCGCACGCTTGAGGGGCGTGTGACCTAACGGTCGTGGAGGTTCGACTCCTCTCGTGAGCACTTTTACCAAAGCCTGTTTCTTGAATAAAGAAACAGGCTTTTTTCTTATCTCTTAACTATTTGAACTCGTTGCTTTGCTCCCCGAAAGATTAAGATAGCACAGTGATGTTGGTGTAATTTTAGAGTGCTATTTATATAAATAATTTAATTCATAATTTATTCTATATTATAATAATTATTGCATTAATGATCCTTATTCATAATGTCACTAATTTTTTTTGTGAATAATTTTCAGCCCATCTACCTAGACTTGTATTACCTAGACTTAATATTTTATTCCAAAGCCAATCTAATATTCAATATTTATACTATTTTTATAATCAATATAACTTTATTGGAATATTTGAATTCACAGATGTGGATATATCTCAAATATTGTGGAAAAGTAATTGATTTATTTCTTGCCCAAACATCAATACCCGTCTATATTAAGAGTACTTCTTTAGGAGATAAGGTATCGGGATTAGTAATATTAATATTGTCTCTCATCTACGAAGGTTTCAACAACATTAAATACACTAACGAAGTACACAATGAAAGACTTAAAAATTTCTACCCTCACCCGTGATCAGATACTACTGATCAGCAACTATAATTCGATAAAGAGAGAATTGTACAAATATACCTTCAAACATTTCAAAATTGACAGGAAGTCAATTAGGAGGTACAGTTTTCTTGAAATCTGTGAACTGATGGAGACAACCAGTAAACTCCCATATAGTTTAATCAGGAATCTGAGATGTATTCACCAAATCAATGAAGAGTTCTTATTGGAAGAACACCAATCTGCTTACTCTCTTGGTGGAACAACTGGTTTTCTAGTTCAGGAAGCTTCTGATTACGTGAAGCCAGATAATTATGGAAAAAGTGAATTACTTGAAATACTACTCAAGTATGTACACTCCAGGTTGAAAAAATTGAATTCAAATAGATGATTAAAAAGGGGGTCAAATGATCCCCTTTTTATTTGTACAACCCCGCCAGCTCCCATTTAGCAATCACATCCTTAATCAAATTCCCAATTCGGGTGTTTACTCTGCTGAAGTACTCATCTGCCTGATCCTGATCAAACGTTGGGAAGCCCTGCCCTGCTTCATATAAACCAATGGATGAGGGAAACGGATAGGCTGACCATGTGCTCCCGCTCGGATAGGGCGTCGTCATTTCTTCGCCGGTGTATCTTTCGGGGTGAATGTGATCCGGGACTATAGCCTGCATGTATCCACTTTCGTTATTTCCGGCGTGACCTCCATTTTCACCAAACACCGCAAAAGTATCTTCTGAGGCTACACTCCACCAATTCACCACCAGAATCCGCACTTCCAGAGCCTGAGAAAGTTCAGTCGCTACGTTTTGCAAAATGGCTGTTTGTGGTCCGCCGTGTCCATTCAGAATAATAATGTTCTTGAATTTGTTCTTCGCCATACCCCGAATGATATCACCCACAAACCCCTGATACGATTCTTCGCTGATGGCAAAAGCCCCGGGGTAACCCGCCAGACTCCCGGTAACGCCATAATTTAACGTTGGGGCAATCATGGCGTTCACTTCATCTGCAAGCGCCTTAGCCATGGCTTCAGGTGCCAGGTTATCTGAGCCATTTGGAATCACTCCATGCGGTTCAAGCGTGCCAACCGGAAGCAGTACCGTTTCGATTTGGCTGGGAATAAACTCCGCAAACTCCATCCAGTTAATGAGATTCATTTCACGGGTAGTTGGTTCTTGCTGGGCGTCAGCATGTTGATTTAACATCAAAAAAGAGCAAAGGAAAAGATAAAGATACTTCATAACCGGGCTATTAAGTTTGTTTTCAATCTGATTTTAGAATGAACGCGTATTTTATGATGAAAGCAAAGCAATGGTCGGTATTCTAAGAAACGAAGTTTGGTAAAGTAATTGTTACTAATCGTGTAATAGAATTAAAACCAATGTAGTCTATTCAATGAAACCGTAATTAGATGGTAGATTGTCATGTTTAAATCATTATTTATCAGTGGACTTATTTTAGGTCTCTCAACATTATCATTATCAGCTCAGGACATGGATATGAATAACGAGAAAAATTTAGAGAAAGCAACTTTTGGCGCAGGATGTTTCTGGTGCGTGGAAGCTATTTATGAAATTGTAGAAGGCATAGAGCACGTGGAATCAGGCTACTCTGGTGGTCATATTGAAAACCCTTCTTATCGAGAAGTGACTTCAGGGCGCACCGGTCATGCTGAAGTTGCACGGATTCACTTTGATCCGAATGTAATTTCTTACGAAGAACTGTTGGAAGTTCTATGGCACACACACAACCCTACCACATTAAACCGTCAGGGAAATGATGTAGGTACACAATATCGCTCCGTGATTTTCTATCATAATGAAGAGCAGAAGAAAATTGCAGAAGCTTCTTTGAAGAAAACGGACGAATCCGATTTATGGGATGATCCAATTGTGACTAAAATTCAGCCGCTTGAAAATTATTTTGTAGCTGAAAATTACCACCAGAATTACTTTGAGAATAATCCCAACGCCGGTTATTGCTCATTCGTAATTGCTCCTAAAGTGAAGAAGTTCAAAAAAGAATTCAGTCACTTACTGAAAGAAACTGAGAAAGTGAATTAATTTTCTACTCAATCCCGTAAGTCCCGTGCTTTAGTAAGGTGCGGGGCTTTTTTTATATCTATTCTTTTTTTTGAAATTAAACCACGCAAGCTCTACTTAGTTAGTATAACCCCACCTAAGGCATCCGTGCCAAGTCCCTCATTCAATAACAGGTAATTTGCTAACGGCGATAGTTTAAATTGAGGAGGAGGATCTGTAATAATGAACCGAATAGTACGATCATCAACTTTTATGAGTCTGGCTTTACCATTTCTCGGGATATATCCGGAAGTAAAATCAAACTCCAAGATAGTACTTTCTATTTGTGTGGAGTTCTTCAATGTATACTGAGGTGTATTTCCTGTCAGGTCAGCACAATCGCTTGCCCCACCCAAAATTCTCCCATCGGTCATACAATGCCAGCCTCTAAATCCACTACCATCTTCAACTAGCTTAATGGTCATAACAATCTTCCCCTCGTTAGTAATGGTCTCAAAATTCCATTCTCCAAGCCAGCTGGACGTCGTATCTGTATTCAGTTTAAGATTTCCAATTTCAGTTTTTTTCTGATCTTTAGAGTTGTTATAAAATTCAGCTCCGAGAAATAGAGTTATCGTAATACATACTCCTATTAACTTCATCTACTATGCCTGTCTATGTTTTTTCTTTAAAGTTCTTGAAACTAACGGCTTGAGCAAAACAAAACCTGTTCTTTTTTTATTTAGTTACTACCTGTATTATAGGTTTCTTAAACTTTTGCTCTAACTATTCATGGAATGAAGAAATATTCGATTTTAATACTGCTCCTTTTCTCTGCTAATTTATCTTTAGCCCAGCATCAAGCAGACACTACTATGACTTTTGAGGAATATCAGCCTGAATCGACGCTGGTGGTTCCGGGCGAAGTGGTTGAAGAAGCCAAGTTTCCCTTTGTAGATATTCACAGCCACCTTTGGAGAATGGCTTCTATGAATTTAAGTGAAATAACTCAACAAATGGACAGCCTGAACATGAAAGTGCTGGTAAATCTCAGTGGCCGTTCCGGAGAAACATTGAAGGCCATGGTCGATGCCGCCCGTGAACAAGCCCCCGGTCGCTTCATCGTTTTCGCCAATATTGATTTTGATGGGATTGATGACCCTAACTGGACTGAACGTACCGTTGCTCAACTGGAAGAAGATTACAACAATGGGGCACGGGGCGTAAAGATATTTAAGAACCTTGGACTAACTGTTCAGGATTCTGAAGGAAACCGAGTCCAAACCGACGACCCCAGAATTGACCCTGTGTGGGCAAAAGCTGGGGAATTGGGCATGCCCGTCCTAATTCATACCGGTGAACCTGCAGAGTTTTGGGAACCTATTGACGAAACCAACGAGCGATGGTTGGAAATGAAACAGTTCCCAAGCCGCCACCGTGGAGACTCAACCCGCTACCCCAGCTGGGAGGTTGTTATGAATGAACAATGGAATGTATTCCGCAAACATCCGGAGACAACATTCATCAATGCTCACTTTGGCTGGATGGCAAACGACTTAGAACGACTTGGTGAGCACCTGGATGAATTTCCAAATGTATATACCGAGACTGCCGCTATCATTGCTGAATTAGGACGCCAGCCTCGTTTTGCCAAAGAATTCTTTATTAAATATCAGGACCGCCTACTGTTTGGGAAAGATACCTACCGCCCTGTTGAGTATTGGACATACTTCCGTGTATTGGAAAGCGATGACGAGTATTTTGACTATTTTCGAAGACGACACGCTTTTTGGCAAATGTATGGATTGGATTTGCCGGATGAAGTGTTACGAAAAGTGTATTACAAAAACGCCTTGAAGATTCTGCCCGATATCGATGAATCTTTATTTGAAATATCTAACTAACCTAAATTAAATTTGATAACCATGAAGAAACTAATACAACTTTCTTTTTTATTGGTACTGGCTACTTTTTTTGTAGCTGAAACAGCTGTTGCTCAAGACCGCAGCAACAGCAGTGCTCGTCCAAGCCCAAATGCTTCTGTTAGCCAAACTATTGGTACAACTGAAGTAACAGTAACCTATGGACGTCCCGGTTTAAAAGGACGAGAGCTCGAAACACTTGCTCCAGTAGGCAAAGTTTGGAGAACCGGTGCTAATGAATCTGCAGCTATTGCTTTTTCTGATGATGTAATGGTAGGTGGCGAAGAAGTTGAAGCAGGAACTTACTCTCTATATTCTCTGCCAAATGGCGATGAATGGACAATCATCCTCAACAATAAATTATCTTGGGGAACCCAGTATGATATGGGTGAAGATTACGTTCGGGTACCAGCTGCTGCAGTAAATAACGGAGCAACCATGATGGAGCGTTTTACCATCTATTTTGATACGCTTACTGACACAAAAGCACATTTAAACCTACATTGGGGAACTACTAAAGTTGCCGTACCGATTACTACTGGTTCTATGTAATTCAAGATTTCAGACTATAAAAAAAAGCCCCGCACATTCGTTTATGTGCGGGGCTTTTTTATGTTCATCAATTTCATAAATAAAAAAATGGGCAAGCGACCTATATCACGCCGCTACGACCAGATTACCACTGCTGCGTTCCCGCCCTGATGGAGTTCAAAGGGAGCTGGCTGTATAGGACTTGCCCAAGGCTTTTAAGATAAGGGTTATTGGGGTCCACTATCAAGATTAAATTCATAGAATATTTGCCAATTTATAATAGCCCACATAACTGATACTTGTTGTTAAGCAGTCCCATATTGTCGAAAGTATTGCGAAATATGCCATTTTTCCTTTTATGTGGAGCAGCTTGCCTGTCACTAGGACTGGCCTTTTGGTTTGGGATGAAAAGAATGGCCTCGGTAGTCATTCAGAAAATGTGTAACCAAGCTGAGAATTCAACTCCATCAGAGTAGTGTAATTTTCACCTTTCCAAGCCTCCCTTTTTTATCAAATGGGAGACATTTTAATTTTTAGAAACCTTTCGAAACTTCCCGTTTATTAAGGCTTAAGATTATTCATATCTTTGGGTTCAATTAACTATTCATTATGCCCGAATTATCTTTTTTTGCACTTCCCATCATTATTTTCTTTTCCCGTATCGCAGATGTTTCTCTCGGGACCTTACGCATTACCATGGTTTCCCGTGGCTATAAATGGCAATCGGCCTTACTTGGTTTTTTCGAAGTATTGATTTGGGTGATAGTTGTAGCGCAGCTACTCAATAACCTTAATCACTGGGTTAACTATATTGCGTACGCAGCGGGATTCTCAGCAGGTACTTTCATCGGCTTATACATTGAGGAAAAGATGAAAGTAGGTACTGTTTTAGTACGTATCATAACCCTCTATAAGGCAGGAGATCTCATTGAAGCCTTAAAGGAGGCCGGAGTAGCTGTTACAAGTGTGGATGCTAAAGGCGGCTTTAATGACGTAAAGGTGATTTTCTCCGTTCTAAAAAGAAAGAAACTGAATAATATTTTTGAGATCGTTAAAGACGTAGATCCTGAAGCATTTTTCTCAACTGAAGATGTGAAGTACTCTAATAAGCATCATGACCATCTGGTAAATCCCGATAACCGGAGCCCCATTGATCGGTTATTGAGAATTCGGAAAGGTCTTTAGCTCGGCTTACTAAATACAACGGATCAGAAACTATACCCGTAATAAAATAAATTCCTCTAAAACCGATAGCCAAATTTTATACCCGGCCATACAGGAATAAAGGCAAGTCCCTGTTGAAGAATTAAACCAGCTAAAACATCCCCTATTATCAGACCCTCTATCGCAAAATTAAATCCTTGTTCTCCGATAAACTGATATCCTAGTGGTATGAAGGTAAGGTGGTCCGTGCCAACTGTTTCTCCATAAAAAGCGAAGAGTAAACCCGAATTAAACGTCCATCTCCTATCAGAAAGTTCTCCCTTGGAATGAATTCGGCCACCTGCATGTACTCCAAACAACCCTCCCCCAGCCTCAAAACTCACCTTGTTTGAGACAAAGTAATCTGCTGAAACAGAAGCGAAAAGCGACGGGCCTCCGCCATAGAAACTTAGTCCAAAAGGTCTTTCTTCTCTTGGATTTTGTTGTGAGTAAAGCTGAGTTGAGAAAGCAATTATTACTAAAAACAGTAATCCGACCTTTACGTTTTTCATCATTCAGGGATTTTGAGTGAATCCTCTAAGAAAAGCTCAATTATACTGCGAGGGTTGGCTAATGTGCTTGAACCTAATTAAATAAAAAAAACTGAGAATTACTCACCATTAATAGTAACTACCAACCGTCTCGCCCCGCCATGGTTACGATGTTCACACAAATAAACCCCTTGCCAGGTTCCTAAATTAAATCGACCGTTTGTGATGGGAATAGAAACAGATGACCCAAGCAGCGAGCTTTTGATGTGGGAAGTCATATCATCGGTGCCTTCCAGCGTATGCTCGTAAAGAGAAGTGTCTTCAGGAACTGCTCTGCTAAAATGTGATTCAAAATCCCTGCGTACTGATGGGTCCGCATTTTCATTGATCGTCAAACCTGCGCTTGTATGCTGGATAAAGATGTGTGCCAGCCCGGTTTTTATATCCTTGATTTCAGGTACTTCCCGAAGAATTTCATCAGTTACGATATGATATCCTCTTGACTTCGGTGATAGCTTAAATTCTTTTTGAATCCACATGTTTTCGTTATTTGTGTATTCGTTAATCGATCCAACTCGATTAATGAATAACGATTAAACTAATTTGCTTCTTCCGCTTCCAGCTTATCTTCAAAAGGCTTGATGACTTCTTCCACATCTTTGGTGCCTTCGAAATACTCCAGCACTTGTAGCAAAACTTCGTCTACTAATACATCAGGGCAGGAAGCACCTGAAGTTAGGGCTACTTTTAGTGGGTTTTTATTGGATGGAAGCCAGCTATCTGTCTGCTTCATCTCTTTATCCCACTGATTGAAATGCTGGATCCTTTTAGCTGAAAGTTCCCCTTTGTCACGCACGTGATACGTTGGGAATTCGTGTTCCAAGATCTCTACCAGATGCATGGTATTGGAAGAATTATATCCACCAACAACTAAAGCAACATCAGCATCTGTTTCAGCTAAGGCGAGCGTTGCTGACTGATTTTCATTGGTCGCATAGCAAAGGGTATCAGAAGTTTCTGCAAAGTGATCAATGATATCTGCTTCTCCATATCTTTTGATGGCTGCTTCTTTTAGGATATCCATTACGCGCTGTGTTTCGGTAGCCAGCATCGTTGTTTGGTTAATCACCCCAAACCGGATCATATCTTCCAGTGGATTAAATCCTTCCGTAGATTTGTGACCAAAGTATTTTTCAAAATCAGAAAGCGGACGATCTTCGGTGAGAATATCTGCCAGAATTTGAGCTTCTTCGGGATTTAAAACTACAACAACTTCAGAATGATCAGCGCTGTGGGAAAATGTCGCCCGGGTTTCTTCATGCCGGTGTTTCCCGTGAACCACCAGGCTGTAATCTTTTTTACCGAGCTGCTTTCCACGCTTCCATACCTTCTCCACAAATGGGCATGTGGTGTTGTACTGATAAGGATCAATACCAACTTCTTGCAGCAGTTCCTGAATTTCAATGGTGGTTCCAAAAGCTGGAACAATCACAATATCTTCAGAACTAAGCGAAGAGATTGGAATGCGTTCAGTCCCATCGGTATCAAATAAAAACTTCACACCTCGTTTTAATAAATCCTCGTTTACGGTAGGATTGTGAATCATTTCGCTGAGCAGATAAATACTCTTATCCGGGTTTTCAGCTACTGTTCGGTAAGCAATATCGATGGCATTCTCTACACCATAGCAAAATCCAAAAAAGCGGGGGATGTAGAACTGTACCGGACCAAAGTCGAGTAAGGTCGGTTCCAGATCTTTTTTCATAGGATCTATGATCTTCGTCGCCTCCTTCACCTTTCGGATGATGGGCGATTGGTACATTTCCGGTATGTCGAATTTTTTTCTTGCCAATGTTCGTTATTCGTTTATTTCGTTAATCGTGTAATCGACTTCTGGCTCTTTAACATGGTCAGCCTTCGTTCTTTTTAGATAACCAATATATCCGTTGACAAGTTTGATTGCCCTTATTGTTTCTTTTTTTAATTCGGCAACTTCTTTCTTGTCAAAGTATTCTTCATCGAATCCGCATGACAAATGATCTATTAATTCGTACAGTGAACCTCTGGCTTGCCTGGAATATTGGATATTCTCCTGATAATGAAAACGACCATATCCTTCTGCAATATTTGCTGTTACTGACCGTGAAGCTCTAATCATCTGGTCTTTTAACTTAAATGTCTCTTCCTTTGGTAGTGCTTTACAAAGTGAAGAAATTCGTTTTCGTAAATCTCTTGAAACCTGCCAAACCAACAGGTCTTCAAAAGTGGCAATATCTTGTTTCTTATTTCCCAACTATTACACCATTAACGAATAACGAAATCAACGACTAACTAAGCACCAATAATTTTCTCAATATCTGCTCTTTCTTTAGGTACATCCGTGAGGTTTTCATAACCGTCATCGGTGACAACAATATCATCTTCAATGCGAATTCCGCCAAACTCGAACATCTTGGTCAATTTATCGGCATTTAGGAATTTCGATTGTGTGTCATCTTCAATGGCAGGAATTAGCAATGCAGGCACAAAATAACAACCGGGTTCAATAGTGATCACCATTCCAGGCTGTAAATCTCTGCGTGCTCTCAGGTACTGAATTCCAGGACGATCAATTCGCTCTACTCCTTTTGGATATCCACCCACATCATGCGTATCTAATCCAAGGAAGTGCCCCAAGCCATGAGGGAAGAATAAAGCAAAGATGTCGTTCTCCATCATATCATCAACCGAACCTTTTACTAAGTCAGCTTCTTTAAGTCCTTGCATAATAGTTCGGGCAGCATGGAGATGAAGATCTTCCATTTTGATTCCGGGCTCTACTTTCTCGATGCAAGAATTCAAGGCTTCCAGTACGCCATCGTAGACTCCGGCTTGCAGGCTTGTGAATTTACCGTTGGCCGGATAAGTTCTCGTGATATCTGATGCGTAGCCTTTGTACTCATGACCGGCATCCAGTAAAAATAAATCGCCATCTTTAATTTGGCTGGTGTTTTCTACATAATGAAGAATAGCTCCGTTTTTACCACTGGCGAAAATACCGTTGTAAGCATCCTGCTGCAGTCCATTTTCATACTGAATCTTAGTGAAAAGCGCCTTCATCTCATACTCATACATGCCCGGCTTAATCGCCTTCATTACTTCGGTATGTGCAAGGTTATTCACCTGAGCAGACTTCCGCATGTACTCCAACTCCTCGTCCGTTTTTAGCACACGGCAGTAGGTAAGTGCATCTTGTAAGGCTTCCACATCTGCTTCAAAGCCACGATTTAAATCTTCAATCAGCTCGGCATCGGCTTCATTCAGGCAATACACCTTCTCCGGTTTGATTTCATTCATCACCGTCAAAATTTCATTCCCATAATGGAGATGATCCGGACTGTATTGCTCATGATATGAATCTAACGATTTTACATATCCATGCCACACCGCATATTGTGCATCCCGCTTTGGTACAAATAAATGATAATCCTCTGTTTTAAGGTCCAGGATCAGTGCACATTCAGGCTCATTTACCCCCGTTAAATACCAGAAGTTTGACTCCTGACGAAAGGGATATTCGTAATCGGTTTCATTTCTATAGAGGATATCTGAACCCTGAATAAAAACGACTCCATTTTGGCCTTCATCAAATAATGAGAATAACTTTTCGCGATGTTTACTGTGCATCATGAGGATAAATTGTTGGTTAGTTTTAGGGTCTCAAGAATACCAAAATGCCCGACTAATATCGACTCTCAGCGTCAGGAATGTTGATTTAATAAATCATGCAGATCTGGAATCAAATCGGTCAGCGCATTTTCAAAACTAAAGCCGAGTTCAGCTTTTATATCAACTTTAGTTACACCTTTTGCAGAGTGAATTTCTGTATTGGGGCTTTCCTTACCTGCTATCAAATCGAGGGAGGATGAACTGAAAGCCACGTTGCTACCTTTCTGATTTAATATGGCATTGAGTCGTGTTCCACCAAATGGATTTGCTGAAATACTAAGCCCTAACTTCACATTTTTTTCCAGTCCAAATATTCGGTAATAATGCCCTAAGGAAAATTCAGGGGAATAATCATCAAAGCTCAGGTATTTTATGGGCTGATATGGAGCTTCAAATAAATCTACAACTGATTCAAGAGCATAAGCTTTTGCTTCCGGTGATAGCTCCTCACCTAAAAATCCCCGGTCTTCCCAATAGCTGAATTTTTTAACTGCCTCTTTTTGGGGTTGAAATAAATCCGGAATCTCATCTTGGTAAAGAACTTCCTCTCCTTCAACCTTGAACCAAAAATCTAACACTCCGTTACTCACCAAGAGATAAGGCGCACCCACTTTTTGATTATAACGGGCTATTTGAACTGCAGCTTTTTCGTCCAGTTTTATTTCCGGAGCTTTACACTCAACCAGTAACAAGGGTTCGAAATCACTGCCATAACAGATAATATCGGTCCGGGAAGAGGATTTGTCGCCGACTAGTTTTACAGGGCTCTCAAAGGAAATACGGGATGAAGATTGACCTGCTTCAAGGGTCAGGTAATCAATTAAAGCTAACCGAACCCGCTCTTCGGGAAGGTTGGCGAACGTCTTTTTCAGAATGGGGTTCCACAGCCTTTTCTGACCTTCGCGAAATCGAAACTGCGGAAAATGTGAGAGGGCTTTACTTAACAATGAGTAGAATTCTGGTTCAAACACATAACTATAATCTAACGTGAATTCGAAATACCCAACTTTGATACACTTTGAGATCCTTCGCGTTCAACAAATGTGTTTTGTATAGCTTTCTAAGCGCTCAGGATGACAACTTCAGATACTTTATTTCAAACTCACGTTAATCTAAGAAAAAACAACTTTCAGCACTCAGCTATCAGTTCTGTCATACACAGTTACTGAGAGCTGAAGTCTGAAAGCCAACAGCTAACTTACGCCTTAGCCTCTTCCTTATCAGCATGCAGGCTTCTCTTGATGAAGAACTGCTGAATGATAGAAAGCACATTGAAGATTAAGTAGTAAAGACTCAATCCTGCTGCAAAATTGTTGAAAATAAACAGAAGCATGAATGGGAAGATATACTGAAGCATCTTCATCTGCCCAGCCATTGGACTGCTTGCACCGCCACCGCTCATACCGCCGGTCAGCTTACTTTGAACCATCATGGCAGCCGTCATCAGCAATACAAAACCGGCAATGCTATCTCCAAGGAAAGGAACACTGAATGGCAGGCTAATAATATAATCAGGTGCGGAAAGATCAGCAGCCCACAAAAACTCTTCCTGACGAATGAGAATTGAATTCTGGAAATATCGCCAAAGCGTAATCAAAATTGGGAACTGCAGTAAGTTAGGCAAACAACCGCCAAGCGGGTTGACCTTGTTCTTCCTGTACAGATCCATCGTCGCTTTTTGCTGCTTCTGTGGATTGTCTTTGTACTTCTCCTGTATTTCCTTCATTTGAGGCTGTAACTCACTCATTGCCCCCATGCTTTTGTAACTCTTATAGGTAAGAGGAGACAGAACCAGCTTCACCAGCGAAGCAAATACAATAATGATCACACCAAAGTTGGAGATATAACCTGAAAGAAATTCAAAAAATGGAATCACCATCCAGCGAACAAATGGATCGGAGAACCAGCGTAACCAGCTCCACCCAACGTCCACCATATCGTAGGCATGCTCATCTACTTTTACGATTTCACGATATTTCATCGGGCCAACAAACAACTGGAATGAGGCTGTACCGTCTTGATCAAGATCTGCCCGGATAGAAGAAGTGTATCGATGCTCGGTGTTCTGATTATCAATAGCCCCGGTTACTTCTCCGGTTAGCATTGCAGCATCAGTTGGAGAAAGTGGCTTAATAAGTTGCGTAAAAAATTTCGTTTTGGTAGCGGCCCAGTCAATATTTCCGTTGATAGTTGTTTCTTCGCGACCGGCTTCGTCAAGCTTAAACTGCTCAAGTTCACCCCCGGCATAAACATAAGCGGAGGTTGCAAGTGCATCCTGAGTATGATCTTTTTCTGTGAATCGAAGCGGTGAGGTCCAGCCAAAATCGATACTTCGGCCGACTACATAATCCTGCAATCCAACAAACTGTATATCTACATCAATTTCATAGTTGTTACCATTCAATAAGTAGGTAACCACGACCTGACGGCCATCTTCCAGCTCAAGTTCATATCGAATTTCACGCTGTTCTCCCGATGAAACACGCATGGAAGAACCGGATGTCACCTGACGGAATAAAATGTTTTGAGTCTCAACATTGTAATTATCAGTTGAAAGGAATCCAATGTTGTAAGCAGAATGTGCTGTATCAGCGATTAACTGAACTGGGCGACCGTCCCAAGTGTCATAATCATTGAGGATAAAAGAATTGGGTCCGGCACCGCGGTTCGTGAAAGTGACGGTATAGAGGGGAGTGGCAACCTCAATTTCAGACTCTTCCGTGATAGTGCTGTTTGCGAAAAGACCTCTGACAACAGGCGCATCGTCTTGCTCCTCACTAATGGAAGGTTGTTGGCGCTCTTCAGGTTCATTCGATGCTTCCGTTTGGGCAATTGAATCCTGTCGGTTTTGCTCAATGAGGGCGAGGCTGTCTTGAGCAGCTTGTTCTCTTCGTTGATCTGCCAGTTGTTCTTCGGATGGCATCGTGAAATAGAACCATCCCAACATGAGTACAAAAATCAGGGCAAATCCGGTGGCGGTATTCTTATCCAAGAGTATAGATTTTAAAGGGGTGAATTTTTTGAAAGCAATTGATCGCGCAGCTTTCCGAGTAGTTCAGTGACGTTACGCTCGGCAGCGTCAAATGTTAGATTAGCGTGTTTTGCCATAAAAGCGTAGTGGAGTCCTATCTGTGCTATATCCGGCAAATCTGTAATAATGTGTTGATTAAGTCGATAAGCTTCGCGTAGAAGCCGCTTGGTGCGTGTCCGTTTAACGGCATTACCGATTTTTTTTGGAGCAATGAAGCCGACAAGAATATTCTTATCAGCGTCAGAATTCGTGGTATAGCGAAGAATTATATCCGAAGATTTAATAAGAAGTGAGGAGCTTGAAAACAGCTCCTCAAAATTTCGCCTGCCACGTAAGATGTGAGATTTAGATAATCTAAATCTGCGATCAGGAGAACCCGTAAGGTTACTTGGCTCCTTTCTTCTCATCACTAACGGTTAGCTTATGACGGCCTTTCTTACGACGGCTCGCAATAGTCTTGCGTCCGTTTTTAGTAGACATACGTTCTCTAAAACCGTGTTTGTTCTTGCGCTTCCTGTTACTTGGTTGGTACGTGCGTTTCATGAATTGGGATATTTTGTATTCAATTTCTTATCCGAAAAAGGCTTTAAATATAAGTAGAATCTCAGAAAAATCAGAACTATTATTTCATCTAAAATCTTGCCCGCTAAAGGAGTGTTTTGTATCGGAAAGTCTTGAAGTTTGGATCGCTGAAAATTGAAGATTCGTCTTCTAAACTTTTGTTTTGTTCTTTATCTCATTCCCTGTGTTCCGTGCCTGGATTGTCTCTGCTATTCGCTCCGACGCAGAGCGTCTGGAGCGAGGGGGGTGTTTGTTCAACGCTTTTAATTCTTCCAGCTTGATTCCTAATGCTCTGAATCGCAATGAGGAGAGATTGGTTATCGTTGGTTTGCCACACCCACACCCACACCTCGTTCCGCACGCTCTGCGTCGGAACGTAATAAGCCATGCGCTACGACACGGAGCGTCGGAGCGAGGTAGAAGCTACTTATACTGTATCCCTGCTTGGATTGAGCCTCGCCCGGTAACTATTCCCAGCCCTATACTCCGACCTCTCTAAATCTCTCCTTCTCAAGGAGAGACTTCTTCGAGACTATTCATGGTTTTTATCCCAAGACACCTACAGCGACGGGCCGAGATAGTTATTCACCCCCCTTTTTAATTCTCCTCGGCCTCGTTACGAACGCTCCACGTCGGAACGAAATAGGCAATGCGCTCCAACGCGGAGCATCGGAGCGAGGGTTTTTAGCTTATCTCTTCATTAGAATCCTGAACATCAATTCTTACTCAACTTCACGGACAAATAAGGAAACAGCGGAGCCTGATCTACACGCTGCAGGGTGTTGATGTCGAAGTTGAAGACGTTGTTTCGGTTGTAGGCATTAATGACTCCGGTTTCGGCTTTCATCGACCAGTTTTCTGAAATTTCAAAACTCCGGTTCAGAGAAACATCCATCCTATGGTAATATGGGAGTCGTTCGCCAAAGGGGCGGCTGTATAAGATGCGGGCATCACCGGGATCGGTTACCACGTTTTCATCGGGGACTCGAACGGAAAAATCATAGCCGAAAATCTGGGTGTAAGGTTTACCGGTTCCAAATTCCCAGCGCACATTCGCTTCAAAACCGGCAAATTTGTAGCCCACTATGGTATTCAGTTTATGGCGTTGATCATGCGCCGGTGAGTATTCAAAAATAGGCTCTTGAATCCATGCTCCTAAATTTCCGGAGGTGGCTTTGTAGGTTACTTTCGACCAGCCGTATCCCACCGAAACAAAAAATGGGTTCATCAGGTAGCGGGCGCGGATGTCAAACCCGTAACTGATTCCCTCCGCTTGAGCCGTTTCCAATTCAATGCGGGCTTCGGGTGTCCATTTTGAGACTAAGATATTTTGATAGGTTTTCACATAACCCTCCAGATTGGTTATAAATGAGTCCCCAAAACGCTGTTGATAAGCAACAATGCCATGCCATGAAGCCGGAACTTCATCCCCTTGCTCTACAGGCCGGATGGCGAGGAAGGTACTGCCAATATCCCGCTGATCGCTCGCCCCATAAAATAGCTGAACAAAACGGCCGGTAGCTAAACTCAGTTCCTGATTATCGGTTCCGTCCGGTTTCCAGGAGGCTCGCAGGCGCGGTTCCAACCCTCCATAATTATCCAGCGAAAGCTGAGCAGTTATTCCGGGCTGGAGCGTTAGGTTCTCGTGTAATTTCCACTGCCCTGAAACATAACTATGCAGAATAGGAATAAGTCGTTTCTCTGACTGAAGCCCCAAGAATTTATTATCAAGCTTCACATTATAGGTCTTAAAATTTACCCCAAACCCGTAATTGACAGGTATTTCCAGCGCTTCTTCGCGCAGGTTCACATTCATATATATCTGCCCGACTTCGGTAGAGCTGGTACTGGCGTTGGTTCCGGATTCTATATTTTCATAATTGGTGTAGCCCATGGTTACCCGAACCGGATAGTTCAGGTTATCCGTGAATAACAGGCAGCTTCCTCCCAAAACGGTATTCGTCCATTGGTTTCGCACGTTTTGAATGGGCACAACCTCTCCATCATCATAGGTATAAATTCCGGTAGCGCTGCAAGAAACGCCATCGCCCTGAACGGTATAGCGGCCTACCACGTCGGTGAATCGGATGGGAATTTCTTCCCCAATAATGGTGGGCGCCAAATCTTCGATGGTGGAATATCGCCCCATCAGTATAAACGACTGCTCGTCACTTTTAATGGGACCTTCGGCATGCATGGAAACCATGTATGGACTTACCGCGGCACTAGACTGGAATCTGCGGAAGTTTCCGGGACGGAGTTTTACGTCTACAATGGCTGAGGAAGCGCCGGTAAATTCGGCCCCATAACCGCCGGCATATAGATCTACGTTTTGAATGATTTCATCGGAAAAAGCCGAGAACAAGTTGGAGATATGAAACGGTTTCACAATGGGCAGGTTATCCACCAGTACGAGGTTTTGATCGGGCGTGCCGCCACGAATATATACATCCCCGCCACGGTCTCCCGTAGTTACAATACCCGGCTCTGACTGCATGTATGAAACCAAATCCCCATCCACCCCGGGAGTAGGGATTCTGGAAATATCTACATTTGAAATACGGCGAACTCCGGCTTCCCCGGTTGCCACAATCCGGTCGCCACGGACCACTACATCATCGAACTCGCCCACTTTTGTTTCCAGCTCAACCCGCAGGTTTTTTCGCTCGTCGGGTTCAAACTCAAGCTCTTCTGCATAGGGGGTGAAGCCGACGTAGGAAATTCGGAGTTCGTATTCCATGGAGGGATCGATATTACGAATCTCACAAAAACCGGAACTATTGGTTACACAATTGTAGAGCAGTTCGGCTTCATTCTGCAGATCATAAAGCAGCACATTGGCTCCTACCATGGGGCTTCCATCTTCTTCAGAAAGCACCACCGTGCGGAGCAGAGCATCCTGAGCAACCGCCTGAAATGATATCCCTCCCATAAAAACCAGACACACCATAACACCCTTGATGCCATTGTGTTTTATAAATGAGTAAACTGCTTTAATTAGGTACATAGGTTGTGTTTTGAATTAGTCTTCGACGCACTCGATTCCACATATTTGTGAAGTATCTATAGGAACCTCAAGCGTATCATAGTACACTGATCCGAACCGATTTGTATTCATGATATTGAGAGAGTCTTTGGTAATATCTTCGTAAAATCCAGGACCGTAGTGCTGATATCTCAGGTATAAATTGCTTTTTGTTAAAGTTCTGTAGCATAAAGCATTAATAGGTTCAAATGGTAAAATTTCTCTGATTTCATTAAAAGGTGAGAAAGTGAAAGTTACCTTTCGAGGCTGCTCATTCCCATTTGGCTCAAATATGTATTTTGGACCCCAGTCCCACACCGTATTTTTTGTAACCTCTTCGTTTCCTTGTACTAAGGGAAACCCAAAATAGACAACAACGGTACCTCCTTCCAGCGGATCCATTTCAAACGTAACGGGAAGATTGCATTTTTGATTGACCGGGGCTATTGATCGGGAGGACACCACCGGGGTAATCATAGCCAATGACAAAGAAGACCCATCCGAACGCTCTACCGTTACCCGGTATTGGTTATTAGGAATAATACCTTCATCATACTCAAAATTGTGGTGGTACAGGTCAAGGTGTTCTACCCGTTTGTCTTCCAGTACCGTTGTGGATCCATCTGCTTCATTAAAAAGTGTTACCCTGGCATCAATATCCTGAGTGGCTTCTGCCGTAAAGCGATCATTTAGCTCACGTACCCGAATATAATTGGGTTGTTCCCGGACATTCAGCGCTCCATAAATGGTGAAGTTCCCGGTTTCTTCATCCAACGGGTCAATGGTGTTTTCGCAGGAGATTAGGCCGAGGAAAATGATCAGTAGTATGAGGACTAAGAATTTATTCATCTCCCTCCCTCTTTTGTGCTTTGCTAAGGCATTCCGGACCACATCGCTGTAAAGTGTCAATAGGAACAGCAAGCGTGTCATAATAAAATGCACCAAATCGATGCGTATTCATGACATCAAGTGTATCCTTTGTTAATTCCTCATAAAAACCTCGGCCATAATGCTCGTATCTCAAAAAAATATTTCCGGTCTTAAGAACCTCATAGCATATATTTATTGGACTTCTGAAACGTAATATCTCTCTTAACTCACGGTAAGGTGAAAAAGTAAATGAAATTGTTTTTGGTTGTTCATAATCTTCGGGGTCTATTACATACTTTGGACCCCATCTCCACTCAGTATCTTCATCAATATTCTCGACTCTTAATGCATCTACTGGATAACCAAAATAAATAACTATTGTACTCCCCTCGAGTGGAGCTATCTCAAAATTAACTGGTAAATTACATTTTTGGTTTACTGGCTCTAAGTTAGGAGTAGGAATAGTTGGTGTCGTCATAGTTTGAGACCTTGAGACTCCATCCGAACGCTCTACCGTTACCCGGTATTGGGTGTTTGGAGTAATGCTTTCCACATATTCAAAATTATGGTGATACAGATCAAAGTATTCAACTATTCGATCTTCCAATACAGCAACTGAATCTGTTCCGAAATTATAAAGCAACACCCTCCCGT
Source organism: Balneola sp. (assembly GCA_002694685.1). NCBI lineage: Bacteria > Pseudomonadati > Balneolota > Balneolia > Balneolales > Balneolaceae > Balneola > Balneola sp. The sequence continues at coordinate 189,304 of NZMW01000002.1, read as the reverse complement.
CTATTGGTTCGGTAGCTGCTTTTGTAAACGGTGCGTTAATATCCCGTACACGAATATAGTTTGGCTGCTCTCTAAGATTAAGAGCTCCATAAATAGTATAAGTCCCCGTTTCTTCGTCCAGCGGATCTAAACTGTTTTCGCAGGAGATTAGGCCGCAAAAAATGATCAATAATATGAGGATGGAAAATCTATTCATCTTCCTCCTCTCTTGACTGATTGGTGAGACAGTCCGGCGGGCACACGCGGGAATCATCAACCGGAATGGTGAGCGTATCTGCGTAATAACTTCCAAAACGCTGGGTGCTTTCGAAAGCATCAAATTCCCCTTCATAAAATTTTTCGTAAAACCCTTCACTAAAATGGCGGTAAACGATGTTGAATTCGGGAACTACTAAATCTGTACAGCGATAGGTTCCTCCTGTTTGCGGAGTCAGCTTCATGACATCAACCGGTGTAAAGGTATATACAGCTTCGGTACCCGGTTCTCCCTCATTTCTGAAGGTATAAATCCCCTGCCTGATGGTATCTGTAGGCACCGGGCGAGGAATAATCGCTCTGTATTCAACATAAAAAGCAATAGTGCCTTTATACATCGGATCAAAGGTTACCTCTATGGGCGTGTAGCAGTTTTGATTTATAGGTTCCGCTACGGCCTGGGGCTGCGAAGGACTGGTGGTATTCAGGAAAAGAACAGCTCCATCAGAACGGGTAACCGTGATTCTGTATTCTGTGTTTGGGGTGATGGGCTGCGCTGCTTTGAAATTATGCTGATACACGCCCTGAAATAATACGCGCTGATCTTCTAAGATCTCAGAAAAACCGGAATCCAGATTTTCTAACACCACCTCGGCATCAATTTCACGGGTGGCGTCTTCCGTAAAAGGCTGATTTAAATCATTGACCCGGATGTAATTTGTGTCGCTTCTTAAATCTAAAGCACCGTACACGCCAAAAATACCGTTTTCAGTATCCACGGGGTTTAAGGTGTTATCGCAGGAAAACATCCCTAAAAGCAGAATCACGAATATAAAGACTAAGAGTTTATTCATTGTCCTCCTTCTTAGGCTGCTTGGTCAGGCAATCCGGTGGACACACGCGGGAGTCATCAATAGGGATAGTCAACGTATCAGCATAAAAGGAACCAAAACGCTGGGTGCTTTCTAGAACATTAAACCTTCCTTCTACAAATTTTTCATAGAAGCCCTCACTAAAGTGGCGGTAGACGATATTAAATTCAGGTACTAATAAATCGGTACACCGGTATTTACCTCCTGTCTGAGGGGTTAATTTCATAATATCTACCGGGGTAAAAGTATACACCAAGGCTCCACCCGGATTATCTTCATTTTGTATGATATACCTTCCCTGCCTCACAGGTGGTGGTAATTCTGCAGCGACATATTCAATAAAAAACACAATGGAACCACTGTAAACCGGGTCAAATGTTATATCAATTGGGGTATAGCAATCCTGATTCAAGGGTTCAGCCAAAGGTTCCGGTTTTGAGGGTGTATTAGTGTTTAACACAACGGAAGCCCCATCAGATCGGGTGACGGTTAAGCGGTATTCCGTGTTAGGTTCTATGATTTGCTCAACTTCAAAGTTATGCTGATATACACCTTGGAAGAATTCCCTGCGATCCTGAAAAACTTCACTAAAGCCGGATTCCAGATTTTCAAGAGTTACCTCGGCGTCAATTTCACGTGTAGCATCCTCAGTAAAAGGTTGATTTAAATCTCTGACCCGAATAAAATTCGTTTCTTTATTCAGATCTAAAGCTCCATATACTGCATAAATACCAAAATCAGTATCGATAGGTTTTAGCGTATTATCACATGACAGAAAGAAAGAGATAAATAAGAGGCCGCTAAAGAAGAAAATTTGTAAAGAGCTTTTCTGCATGGTTTATTTAGTGTAACTGTATGAGACTTTAACCGTTAGATATTACTATTGCTATCACATGATCATGCGCCAGTTATGAGAATAATAAATTTAGAGGTTACGGTTATACAAAAAGCGTTCTTAAAATTTTATTTTAAGCGTATGAATACTTTTTTACATCCATTTTTATTGATGCTGATTCTGACCTTCACTATCCAAACCCGTGGGGTTGGGCAGAGTACTTCCGAAGATTCCCTTTTAACAGTCGCCCATTCCTATTTTGATCAGAGTGAAGAAAAGAAAGCATTGGCAGCCTATCAAAAAGTACTTAAAGCAAATAGCACCAACTTTGAAGCCCTTTGGCATACAAGCCTGCTATATGCACGGGTTGGCTATCGGTATGATTCGGAAGAAGAAATGATGAGCAATTATCAGGAAGCTCTTAAATACGCTGAAAAAACGATTCGGCTTTATCCAAACCAGGGTTACTCTCATTTTGTATATGCCATAGCCAATGGACGGATATCCGATTTATCGGATACTCAAACCCGGATTAAGAAATCACACGTGGTCAAAAAGCATTCCGAAAAAGCCGTTGAATTGCTTCCGGATTATGGTCCGGCCTGGCATTTGTTAGGACTTTGGCACAGTAAAGTTGCAAACATTGGGACGGCTCAAAAATTTGCAGCCGGGTTATTTTCTCAGGGTGTGCCTGAAGGAGCTTCCAACCAAAAAGCAGTGCAATACATGCAAAAAGCCATCAGATTAGATCCTGACCAAACCCTGCGGTATAAACTCGATTTAGCCCGCCATTATGAGCGTGCCGGTGAGAATGCAAAAGCTACTCAGACTTTAAAAGAAGTTCTTAAAATCACCCCTGAAAATTATATAGACGACTGGAATTTAGGGCAAGCCCGTGAGTTACTCTCTTCCTTACAATAAAGAATTCTAATCACAGCAGAATTCGGCAATTCGTTATCTTTCTTTTAATAAACTTAACGTGAGTTCAAGATAACGTACCTGAAGTTGTCATCCTGAGCGCTAATTGGTCTCATCATATTTTAACTTCCTATGAAAAAATTTTCAGCCCTAGTCCTGTTATTCGCTTTCACAGCTACTTTTTCCGTACAGGCTCAAATAAAAATTAATGAGATTGTAGCTTCCAACAGTGCTTCTCATGAAGATGAAAATGGCCAATCAGACGACTGGGTTGAAATTTATAACACCTCTGATGTCTCCATCAACTTTGGCGGCATGTATGTGTCTGATGATCCTGATGAATTCGATAAGTGGCAGATTCCAACCGGACAAAGTGCGGCAACGACTATTGCTCCCGGAGCATACCTCATCCTTTGGTTTGATGAAGACACCGATCAGGGCCCGCTCCATGTTGATACAAAATTGAGTGCAGGCGGGGAGTTTGTTATCCTGACTGATAAAGATGGCGTTACCCGCATCGACTCCGTTTCTTTCGGTGAACAAACAGAAGACATTGCCTGGGGTCGAATTCCTGATGGAACCGGTTCTTTTCAGTTTCTAACTCCAACACCGGGTGCCAGTAACTCAGGTGGCCAAATGCAGGATCAGGCAGAAGCTCCTGAATTTAGTTTAGAAACCGGCTTCTATGCAGGCTCGCAAGTTGTTGGCATTACTACCCCTTCTTCCAATGCGGAAATCAGGTATGAAGTTGGCGGCGCAGTTCCCACCTCAAACTCAACTTTGTATGAAGGACCTATTACCGTTGACAGTTCTTCGGTTATCCGAGCCATTGCCATAGCACCGGGGCTGGCCGCAAGTGATGTTACAACCAACAGTTATTTTTTTGATGAGAGCCACACCATTCCGGTTGTATCATTTGTGATGGAGCCTGATAGCCTCTTCGACTATGAAAAAGGAATGTATGTGATTGGTGACACCGCCGAAACTACCGGAAGCTTCCCGTATTTCGGAGCCAATTACTATGAAGAGTTTGAATATCCGGTTCACATAGAATACATCGCTGAAAATGGCGCTATTGAATTTGAGTTTTCTGCCGGAGCCGGAATGGCCGGTAACTTCAGCCGTGGATTTCATAAAAAATCATTCACCATCAATAATAACGCGGAGTATGGGATTGACGAACTGGAGTATGAGCTCTTTCCGCAAAATGATTACACCAATTACGATGGATTTCAGTTGCGCGCTGGGGCTGAAGAACGTTCACGCTTACTGAACGAGCTTATGTACACCATCAACTTGCAATGGGGGCACAAGAATGCCATGCAGGCTTATGAGCCTGTCATCCTCTACATTAACGGGAAGTATTGGGGGATTTATAATTTGCAAGAGCGCAAGAGCGATGATTTTGTGGAATCCCGCTACGGCTATGACGATATCGACATGATTAAGGACTATGATGATGTGAAGGACGGCAGCTATGACAATTATGAAGACCTTTTGGCCGTATTTCAAAATGAATCACTTAGCGAGCCTGAGTTTTTTGCCCTGGCTGATTCTCTCATTGACCTGGAAAGCTTTACGGATCACTGGGTATATCAGGTTTATACTTCTCACGGAGATCCTAACAACCTGCGCTATTGGAGACCTCAGGAAACAGGCGGAAAATGGCATTATATCTCCCATGATTTTGACTGGTGGAGAAACTTTGACGGTGAACCTGGAACCTATACAGATGTTTTCACTTCATACCTGGCGGAAGAACCTGCCGGATTCTGGCTGATTGGCCGCATGATCCAAAACCCGACTTATCGTGAAATATTCCTGAACCGTTTAGCCGATATGCTAAACACGGCTTTTGAACCCAGCTATATGATCGGGTTAATTGACTCCATTGACGCTGCCATCAACCCGGAAATGCCTCGCGATATTGACCGCTGGGATGATAACTGGGAAACCATAAGCGGCAAAAACAGAACCTATAGCATGGAATATTTCTACTACGGACTTGGTGCTGACGACTATGGCCTCGCCGTTCCTTATGTGCTCGACTATCCTGCTCGCATCTATGCTGAAATTAAAGATACCCTGCAAACTGATACTGTTTTAGTGACTCTTGCTCAATCTACTGAAGGCGCCATTCAGCTGAATTCTATTACGCCAGATATTTCCTCCGAGGATTGGTCTGGCATTTATTTTGAGAATACTTCCATCTCTCTGCAAGCAAGCCCGCAAGAAGGGTTCGAAGTTGATTCTTGGCTTGTAAATGGAGAAGTCAGCGGAACCGGAAATATGTTCAACCTCCCGCTTACCACAAACCCTGTTGAAATTGAAGCAACCTACCGGGCAGTAGAGAATGATGAAATTGTGATCAACGAGATTAATTATAACTCAAGCGATGAAGCCGAAGCCGGCGATTGGGTTGAACTTCATAATTATTCTACTACAGCTATTGATGTCTCTGGCTGGGTATATAAAGATGAAGATGACACTCATGAATTCATAATCCCCGATGGTGTCTCAATTTCCGCTAATGGCTACCTCGTTCTTTCAAACGACACCACAGCCTTCAAAGAAATACATCCCAACGTCACTTTTGTTAAAGGAGAAGTTGATTTTGGATTGGCTGGAGGCAGCGATCAGGTTCGGATTTATAATGCCAATGGTTCTTTGATTGATATGGTTGAGTATGACGATGAATCCCCATGGCCAGCCGAAGCAGATGGAACCGGATACACCCTGTCTTTAAAAGCTATTGATTCTGATAATTCTCTGGCTGCAAGCTGGGAAGCATCATCAGAGTTAGGTGGAACTCCCGGGGCTTCAAATGACGGCATCATCAACAGCAATGAGAAGAATAACGAAACCCCTCGGGCATTTACTCTAAATCAGAACTACCCGAATCCTTTCAACCCAACTACGAAAATAACGTTTTCATTGGCTAAAGCCGGGCCGGTACAACTCAGCGTGTATAATATGCTGGGACAGGAAGTCCAAAAGCTGGTTAATGAACCGATGAATAGCGGAGACCATACCTTTACTTTTTATGCCCGAAATTTACCAAGTGGTGTTTATATCTATCGCCTCACTTCCGGTAAACTTTCCGAAACTAAAAAGATGATTCTGCTGAAGTAAGTATTTGTTTACAGGCGTAGAGCGGACAGGCTGTCCGCTCTACGTTCTACTATTTAACATGACCCATAAAAACCCGACCTTGCTGTAGATATTAGATATCTATTCAGATCAAAATCCTGGCAGGTTATGTACCGAAATCTATTCATCTTTGTTCTTCTATCCGGTTTTATTATCTCATGTGGTCCAAGAGTTATAGTTGAGTATCAGGGGTCTTCCCCTATTGCACGGACTCCTTCAGATTTGGATAGCACTTCGCAAAATCTTTCTCAAGACAAAGAACAGCAACCTGAATACGTTATCGTGCATTCTATTCCTTTTCTTGAAGGAGGAAACAGAGCCTTAAGAAAGCAAATTGACTATCCAAAAGAGGCTATTGATAATGAAATTGAAGGGACCGTAAGTGTGCTCTTTACCATCAATAAAGACGGCAGCACCACAAACTTTGAACCGATCACTGAAATTGGTTTTGGATGTGAGGAAGCTGTAATCAAAGCGATACAGGAATCAACATTCCAACCCGGCCAAGGCAACAACCAAACAGCTGCACGCTATACCTGGCTCGTGTCGGTCGAGTTTAAACTATAGTCTGCTTCAGATTACTTAGTAGAGCGGACAGGCTGTCCGCTCTACGTTTTTTAAGTGATTTTTACTCCGGCTTCCAGTCTTTCATTCCGTCCCGGATTACTTCTGCAAGTCTTGATACCGGCACCCGCTCCTGACTCATATCATCACGGTAACGAATGGTAACCGTATCCTCACCTTCAGATTCCACTCCGTCAAAATCGACGGTTACGCAGAAAGGTGTACCTGCTTCATCCTGTCGGCGATAGCGTTTACCGATGGAACCGGACTCGTCATAGAGCACCGAAAATTCTTCCCGAAGATCTTCTTCAATTTTATAAGCCAAATCCTGCAGTTTATCCTTTTTGATAAGCGGGAAAATACCAACCTGAGTAGGTGCAATTTTTGGATTCATCTTTAGAACCGTTCGGGTATCGCCGTCTACTTCCTCTTCTCGATAAGCATCACAAAGTACCATTAGCGTAAGGCGGTCGAGTCCTACTGAGGTCTCAATTACATAAGGAACAAAACGCTCCTGATTTTTCTGATCGTAGTAATCCAGTTTCTTTCCGGAATGCTCTGCGTGCTGGGTTAAGTCAAAATCGGTTCGGTTGTGAATGCCTTCCACTTCCTGCCAGCCAATCGGGTATTTGTACTGAATGTCGGCAGCAGCCCGGGCATAGTGAGCGAGCTTGTCTTCCGGATGTGGAGCTGTTCGTAGGTTTTCCTCACGAATCCCCATGAACTTATGCCACTCAAGGCGTTTCTCCAGCCATTTTTCATATTCTTCTTCGTCAGTTCCCGGCTTCACGAAATATTGCATTTCCATCTGCTCAAATTCACGCATTCGGAATACAAACTGACGTGCTACAACTTCATTACGGAAGGCCTTTCCGGTTTGGGCAATCCCAAATGGAATCGATGTTCTGGACGTATCCATCACATTCTTGTAGTTCACAAAAATTCCCTGAGCGGTTTCAGGACGGAGGTAAACTCCATCTTCTTCTGTAGAGGTAGCTCCAAACTGTGTCTTGAACATCAAGTTAAACTGGCGTACTTCCGTCCAGTCAAATGCTCCGGATTCAGGTGCCCGAATTTCTTCTTCCATTATGATATCATAGAGATCTTCATTCACCCCCTTACGTGTTCCGGTTGTGTCCAGCAGTTCCTGAATGCGATTGGCTTCATCATCCTTATCATTGTCTCGCAGCTTTTGAATATGCTGCTCAATGATCATATCCGCACGGTAGCGTTTTTTGGACTGCTTGTCATCAATCATCGGATCGTTGAATCCGCCTACGTGACCACTGGCTTCCCATACCTTTGGATGCATGAAAATAGCTGCATCAACACCTACAATATTATTGTGGCGACGGGTCATTTCTTTCCACCAGGCATCACGGATATTTCGTTTGAGCTCTACACCGAGAGGGCCGTAATCATATACAGCACTGAGCCCACCGTAAATTTCTGAGGATTGAAAAATGAAACCACGAGCTTTAGCAAGTGATACAATTTTATCGAGACTGTCCAAATTCGACATGTGAGTGCTTTTAACTATTTAAAATCTTGTGAGTGCCCAAGATAAGCATATGAACATCGAATATGGAACTTTGAACAAGGAATTTTGAACGGTTACTCTTCTACTTCTTAATTACATCCAGATCCCTGCCTTCGCAGGGATGACAAAGTCTTCTTAGTTTTAGAAAATCACTCCACTTCAACCCTCCCGTCATTCCCGCGTAGGCGGGAATCTCATTGTTCACAGAAACTCACGATTATAGATCAAGGTTACTTCTGTGGAATGGATTATTTATGTTTGGGGTGATTATTCACGCACCCTCTGTTGTTGTCATCCTGAGCGCCCAAATTGTTTATACAGTGCTAAAGCTTAACGCGAAGGATCTCAAATTCTACTTAATTGATAGTGCAAATTTTGAGATCCCTCGTGTTCATGATTAGAATCCTTTGAGTAATATTTTGCACTCGGGATGACAACCAAAAGGAATTATATTTTCATACAAGAATTCATACATGTCAAATAACAAAGAGCCTAAACTTCCGAAACTCCCCCGAAAATCAAAGAAGCAAAAAGAGCGAGCGGAAGAAATTCTCAGCGAGTTGTATACCCATTATCCAAACCCGCATTGTGAGCTGGAGCATAAAAATCCTTTTGAATTGCTGATTGCCACCATCTTGAGTGCGCAGTGTACGGATGTTCGGGTCAACAAAACCACTCCTGCTTTGTTTGAAACATACCCAACTCCGGAACTGATGAAAGATGCCCCGCTGGAAGAGCTGGAAGAACTAGTGCGTTCCACAGGATTCTACCGAAATAAGGCAAAGTCACTCAAGGAGACTTCTACCATTTTGGTTGAGGAATTTGATGGAAAAGTGCCTCAGAATATGAAAGACTTACTCAAGCTCCGAGGCGCTGCCCGAAAGACAGCAAACGTAGTTTTGGGAAATGCTTTTAACATCAATGTCGGTGTGGTTGTTGATACGCATGTAAAGCGAATTTCTAACCGGTTTGGACTCACTAAAGAGAAAAAGAATACCAACAAAATCGAAAAAGATCTGATGGCATTATTTCCCCGTGAAAACTGGACGGATTTATCTCATCTGATGATTCATCACGGACGAAACGCCTGCAAAGCCCGGATTTCAGAAGCGCCAGACCATCCCCTCTGCAAAAAATACGGCAAGAATTGCAAATGCCAGAAAATGCGGGATGATTAATTTTAAATTTTCAATGCCTAAATGTTACATGTGATCTCAAAAACACATTCAACATTTAAAACTTAACATTTAGCATTTAATATTACTGTGAAAGATAAAATCTTTAAATCCTATACCGATCCCATCCCTCCCCTACGCTACGATGTGCAGATCATTCCTATTAAACAAAACGGGGAGACCTTTCTCTATTTTCAGGACCAGATGGGATATACTTCTTCCGACTTTGCCGTTCCACATTCTGCCCAATCGCTATTTTCACTATTTGATGGTAGCAGAAGTGTGGAGGACATTCTGGAATTCAGTGATGAGAAAATCACAAAGGAGCAGGTTTTGGAATATGTCCAGTTTCTGGATGAGAAGGCTTTGCTTCACTCTTCTTATTTCAAGGCACATGCTGAAATGAAGGAGAGTAATTACGAAGAATTCGGTGTTCACGAGAATATTACCGCAGGACTTTCCTACCCAGACGATGCCGAGGAGCTGGAGCACTTTCTGAATGAGGCTTTTGAGAAACTACCTGCTTCAGAACCCGTTGAATCTGCCAAAGCACTTTATGCTCCGCATATCGATTATCGTGTCGGGCTAAATAGTTACATAAAGGCGTTTTCCTCTATAAAGAATTTAAAGCCTAAACGGGTGATCATTCTAGCTACTTCTCATTATTCAGGCCTATATCCTGATCTATATGAAGAACACCCTTTTGTGATTTCAAATAAGGATTTTGAGATGGTTAATGGTACTGTGAAAGCTGACCGGAAAGCTATCCAAAAGATCGAAGACCAAATCAACAATGACGAAATTAGCTATGGGGTAACCTTCCAAGACCGGTCGCACCGGATTGAACACAGCATAGAGCTTCACCTCGTGCTGCTCAATCATTTATGGAATCATGACTTTGAAATAGTCCCAATTGTGGTGGGAAGTTTGGATGAGCTATTCTATAAATCCGATGGGTTTCAGGGTCAGCAAGTAGAAAATTTCTCAGGATTACTCCGCGATCTTTTTGGGAGTGATGAGGATACCTTCTTTTCGATCAGCGGAGATTTGGCGCACATCGGAAAGAAATTTGGAGATAATAGACCGGCAAAAGAACTGTTTGATGAAGTGCGAAGTTTCGATGAGTCTTTTCTTGATTTCGGAGCATCCGGTAACTCAGATAAAATCCTCAATTTGATGAGCAAGAAATACGACCCCTACCGAATTTGCGGTTACCCTCCCCTCTATTCTTTCCTCAAAGCTTTCCCCAACTCCTCCGGTGAAATCCTCACCTATGATGTTTGGGATGAGGAAGAACAAGACAGTGGCGTGAGTTTTGGGTCTATTCTATATTCTTAACCGAACCACCATCCGCTCCGACGCAGAGCGTTCGGAGCGAGGGTTACACTCAATGTTCAATGTTGAATATTGAATGTTCGTTATTCAGTTTTCTCACTCTTTGATTTCCATTTTTTCAGCGAAATAGGCACAGAAATCACGCATATCCCCCGAAATACGTTCGTCATTGGTTGCATTTTCGAGCGTATCTGCCATGGTTACCAAGGTTTGATGAAAGAATATTTTCATTTCATCTACGGTCATCTCTTTGGTCCAAAGATCCAGTTTCAGGGTATCTTTATTTTTGGCATCCCAAAGTGAAAGCAACATCGCCCGGCACTCCGCGGTGTCCCGACCTTTCAAGTCACTGGCATTCCAAATAATATCCGTCGGGATGTTTTGGTCATCTAATTCAACACTAATGTTGATGTCTTTTTTCTGCATATCAAAGTTGGTTTTGAATTCACCCTAAAACTAAGGGTTTCTGTATTGAATTGGGATTGTTTTTGCAGCCGTCATTGCATCAGGTTTTCCTTTAGGATTAATTTCATTCCGAAGCCAATTAATCCATATTTTCTATATCGCTGAATTATCCTAACTACAAAGACTTTCATCAAATTTGTTAGCACTCGAGAACATCACTTTACACTTGGGCGACCGTGAGCTTTTAGACGGCGTCAGTACGTTCATCAATCCCGGCGAGCGTATTGGACTTGTGGGCCCAAACGGCGCAGGAAAATCTACCCTCCTCAAAATCATTATGGGGATACAGGAGTGTGATGAAGGAAGCATTGCCCTTTCAAATGAAGAAACGCTGGGATATCTGCCGCAGGATGGCGTTGATCCAGACTTCTCCCTTTCTGTGATCGAGGAAGTGGAATCTGCTTTTGCCGAGCTCTTTGAACTGGAAGAGGAAGTCAACGAAATTCAGACAAAACTGGCCGAAGTTGACCATGAAAGCAAAGAGTATGAGCGGCTGATGGAGCGCTACGGACAACTTCAGACCAAATTGGAAACCTCAGGGTTATACGGTCTTCGGGCTGAAGTTGAAAAAGTACTAATGGGGCTCGGTTTTAGCGAAGAAGATTTTCACCGGAACACATCTGAGTTTAGCGGAGGGTGGTTAATGCGTATCGCCCTTGCAAAACTACTCCTCAGGCGTCCGACCTATCTTTTATTGGATGAGCCTACCAATCACCTGGATATTGAATCCCTTCAGTGGATGGAGAATTTCCTGAATACTTATGAAGGAGCAGTGGTTGTAGTTTCGCACGATAAAGCATTTTTGGATACCATCACCAACCGAACGCTATCTCTAAGAAGTGGTGAAATTTCTGATTATGCCGGCAACTATTCTTTTTATGAAAAAAAATGGGCTGAAGAGAAGGAATTGCTTCTAAACGCCAAGAAAAATCAGGAAAAGCAGATTAAGGAAACTCAGGAATTTATTGACCGTTTCCGATATAAAGCTTCAAAAGCTAGTCAGGTACAGAGTCGCGTTAAACAGCTCGAAAAGATGGAGAAAATTGAGCTGGAAGAAGAACAGAGTAAAGTCTCCTTCCGCTTCCCCGATCCTCCACGCAGTGGACAGGTTGTGATGAAGCTTGAAGATCTCCACAAAAGCTATGACGATCATCAGGTGTTTGATGGGATTGATTATGAAATTGAACGAGGGGACAAAATCGCGGTTGTGGGGCCTAATGGCGCAGGGAAATCGACGCTTATTCGAATTCTAGCCGGACTCGAACCTTTTCAAGAAGGAGAAAGGAAAGAAGGCCATAATGTGACGGTAAACTACTTTGCTCAGCATCAGGCCGACGAGCTCAATCCTAAAAGAGATGCTCTCGAAACCATGCACGATGCCGGCTCCGGTGAAAAAGAAAGTCGCCTTCGGACGATCTTAGGTTGTTTCCTTTTTCAGGGTGATGACGTTTTCAAAAAGGTAAAGGTGCTTTCAGGGGGAGAGAAAAGTCGATTGGCACTTGGAAAGATGCTGCTATCTCCTGCTAACCTTTTGATCTTTGATGAGCCTACTAATCACCTGGATATGAGCAGTAAGAATATTCTTCAGCAGGCTATTCAGCAGTATGAGGGGACGGTGGTTATTGTATCTCACGACAGGGATTTCCTCGACCCGATTGTAGATAAAGTGCTGGATGTGCAGCCGGGCTATATTAAAACGTATCTGGGAAATGTGTCGTACTATCTTGAACGCAAGAAAGAGGAAGACGAGGCTGAGTCAGCCGAGACCTCAACCCAAAAAGAAACTAAGGAAGAAGATTCTCAGCTTTCTCGAAAAGAGCAGCGCCGTATTGAGGCTGAACGCAGAAACGAACTTAGCCGGCGAACGAAACCCATCCGTAAGAATTTAGAAGCCGTTGAAAAGGAAATTGAACAGAAAGAGCTTCGAATCGCTGAGATCGAAGAGGAAATGGCTAAGCCTGATTTCTATGACGATGCCGAGAATGTGAAAAAATTCTCATTAGAATATGATCAGCTCAAAGCCGACCTTACAGACCGATATTCGAAGTGGGAAGAATATCAAAGCCGTATCGAGAAAGTTGAAGAAGAGCTCGAACAATCGACTAACTAAGATTTGTCATCCTGAGCGCTCGGTTTTTTATTTGATTTTGATGGGTATCGCGAAGGATCTCAAAATATATACATCTGGATTTAGCTTAGAGTTTGAGATCCCTCCTGTTTTAGGTTTCGATCTAAATTCAATGCTTAAGCACTCGGGATGACAACTTTACCTTTTAATTAGCTTTATTGATAGCATGAAATTTCAACATCTTTTTTTGTGGATCATTTTTTCTGTTGCTTCAATCGCAGCCTGTTCTTCATCTGAAAATGCTGTTTCTGATACTGAACAAGAGCCAACGCTTCAAGAAGAGGCTCAACCTGATGAACGCATTTCACTGAATATAAATGAAGCAGTTTATTTCGACTTCTTTAAATACGATACTACCTGGACCGGCGACCTTTTAGTGTACACTCTGAACGATGAAGGCGAGAAAGTAGTCCAATCTGAATACACTTCCGCTCAGGACTCTTCCTGGAATGACTTTGAGCTATTTGTCGATTTCTTAAAAATCTACGACCTCCCTCCCCAAAATGAAATTGAAGGCTGGGTTCCAGATTCAGGTCAACTCCCCCGACGAGTTTACAGCTTCGAAGTTTTTGACGGCGATACCACCCGCTCTTTTTCTTATCAAGATCCGGACAAAGATATTCGGGATTACTGGCAGGTACAGAACCTGCTCACCTTCGTGACTTTTATTCAAAATGATCTACGCTGGATTGAAGCGGAAGAGAACGCTGAATAGGGAACACTGAACATTCAATCTTGAAGTATTCTCTCCATATGAACGCTCCGACGCAGAGCGTCCGGAGCGAGGCTTACATTCAATGGTGACTTGTTTAACGATTCCATTCTAAGTCATTCCTGCGCAGGCAGGAATCTGGTTATCATTAAAGGCATAGAAACTTTTCTTACTACCATCCAGATCTCAGGCACTCGCTACGAGATGAAATTAGATTACCTTTCTGATCTTAAAATTTCTAAGTACTTCTTAGTTTGCGCTTCCTCTTTGAGTCTTTTCAAATCAGGATTTAGAACTTTTAATTCTTCTGAAATCAATTCTTGAATAACACTGTTATTAGCTTTTATGTTATCTAAATAATCTTCTTTCAAAGTTTTTAAATATGTGTCTAATCCTTGCTCAAAGTCTCTTTTGTTATTATACACTTGACTTAAATGGCCAAGCTCTTCAAAATCAAGAGACGCATTTATCAACTCCATGATGTTTATTAGTACAGACAATTTTGAAAGTAAAAGTGGATGATGAAAATCATTTTCAATTATTTTTTCTTGTAACAACTTTAAGTACTCTGTTGAAAAAAATAGAGTATTCTTCTTGTTAACTATCTTTCCCTTCTTTTTGCCAACATTAATAACTGTCTCAATATGGTTTTCTATCAAATCACTTTGACGAATAACAAGACTCAGTTCTTGACTAAGTCCCCAAATGAAATTCCCATACTTTTCTTTTTCTTCTTCCCTCTCTCTTACCTCTTCTTTCTTTTTGATTTTATTTGCATCAACCTTATTAAGAAAAAAAAACAAATAACGCCGATAGAGTCGCTAGAAAAGCACCTATTATTTGACCGATATTCTCATTCAACAGATCCATCATTTCGCAAAAATATGTTCTTTGTTCTGGAAAGCTTTGAATTCCAGCGCATTTCCTGAGGGATCGAGGAAAAACATCGTAGCTTGTTCGCCCGGTTCTCCTTTAAAGCGGATGTACGGCTCGATAACAAACTCGATATCGGCAGCTTTCAGTTTATCGGCCAGCTTTTGCCATTCGTCCATTTCTAAAATCACCCCAAAGTGGCGAACCGGTACGCCGTGCCCGTCAACGGCATTCATGGCAGATTCTTTGGCTTCATCCGGACTGAGGTGAGCGACTACTTGATGTCCCCACATGTTGAAGTCGATCCAGCTGTCAGAGCTGCGGCCGGTTTCGCATCCCAATAGTTCATGGTAAAAAGCATATGACTCTTTTAGGTCTTTAACCGGAAATGCAAGGTGGAAAGGATTCGTTGTGTTACTCATAATCTTGATTATCTTTTAAAATTCACGCTAATAATACCACACTCATGAAATCAAAGAAAATAGAATTTACCGGAAGTCAGGGCGACTCCCTTTCAGCAAAACTTGACCTCCCGGAAGGCGATGAACAAAAAGGCACGGTCTTGTTTGCCCATTGTTTTACCTGTTCCAAAAACCTAAAGGTGATGAGTAATATCACATCTATTTTAGCACAAATGGGCTTTGCTACTTTCCGGTTTGACTTCACCGGTTTAGGTGAAAGTGATGGGGATTTCTCAAATACCAATTTCTCTTCTAATGTGGATGATTTAGTAGCTGCTTACAAATATCTGGAATCTGAAGGGCACTCTCCCGCTATTCTTGCAGGACATTCTTTAGGTGGCGCGGCTGTCCTTCAGGCTGCTCATCAAATGGATTCGGTTAAGGCAGTGGCTACCATAGGCGCGCCGGCTCATCCCGCTCATGTCCGGGAAAACTTCAGTATGCATCTGGATGAAATTGAAGAAAAAGGCGAAGCTGAAGTTACCTTAGCGGGACGAAAGTTTACTATCAAAAAACAGTTTTTGGATGACTTAAAAGAAGCACGAATGTCCCGCTTTATCAAAAAATTGGATCGTGCGCTCATGATCTTCCATTCACCAATTGACAATACGGTTGGTATCGATAATGCCTCAATGATTTTTAATGCAGCAAAACATCCAAAAAGTTTTGTATCCTTGGACGAAGCCAGCCACCTGCTTTCTAACGATAAAGACAGCAAATATGTAGGTAAAGTACTAGCAACGTGGGCGGAAAAATACATCTAATTTTGGAGTTGAAACATGAATGAATCGATAGATGCGCTTCAGTTAAATCTGGGCACCGGCGGGCTGCATATAATGAATGTCTCGCTGGCTATCATCATGTTTGGCGTAGCTCTCGAGCTTACCGTCGATGATTTCAAGAAAGTAGCCAAAAACCCAAAGGGGACTATTTTGGGTTTAATTTCACAGTTTCTCTTGCTACCCGCCCTCACTTTTGTGTTAGTCCTTGTAATGCAACCCCACCCCAGTTTTGCTTTGGGTATGATGATGGTAGCCGCATGTCCCGGTGGCAACATCTCCAACTTTTTTTCTTTGCTTGCTAAAGGGAATGCAGCACTCTCAGTGAGCATGACGGCTTTTGCTACACTGCTCTCCATTGTGATGACTCCATTTAACTTTACATTTTGGGCAAGCATGTACGGCCCAACTAATGCCATACTTACTGAGATCCACCTCGACTTGTTTGAAGTCTTCCGGATTATCATTCTGATTTTAGGTATTCCCCTCATTTTAGGAATGACCCTCCGCCACTTTAAAGACGACTTCTCCAAAATGATCTCCCCATACATCAAGAATTTTGGGATTATCTTTTTTTCAGGATTTGTAATTGTTGCTTTCAGCATGAATTTCGACCACTTCATAAACTATGTGCATCTTGTAATAGCTGTGGTCTTTTTACATAACGCTATTGCCCTTTCAAGCGGATATGGGCTTGGCTATCTTTTTAAACTTCCAAAACCTGACCGAAAATCTATCGCCATTGAAACGGGAATTCAAAATTCCGGCTTGGGATTATTGCTTATTTTCAATTTCTTTGACGGACTTGGTGGTATGGCTTTAGTTGCTGCCTGGTGGGGCATCTGGCACATCGTGGCGGGACTAAGTATCGGATGGTATTGGTCAATCGGAAAATCAACCTTACAACGCAAATTCAGTAATGCGTAAAATAAATTATTTGTGGTATCAATTTTGGCGGCATACAATTGTAGGTAACGGCCTCAAAATCTTTTATAAAAAGATGCAACTCACGGGAAGGGAAGACCTCCCCAAAAACAAGCCTCTCCTTTTTGTTCCTAATCATCAGAATTCATTCATGGATGCTTTTTTGGTGACAACGAATCTTAAGCAGGTCATGTATTTTCTGACCCGGGCAAAAGCTTTCAACCCGCCGATTATGGGTTGGTTTTTACGGTCGCTGAATATGCTTCCAGTTTATCGTGTTCGGGATGGACTCAGCTCTGTTCAAAAGAATAATGCCATTTTTGATCTTTGCTATGATTATTTGAAAAATCAGGAATCGGTTTTGGTGTTTGCTGAAGCTAATCACAACCTGAAGCGACGGATTCGGCCTTTAAGTAAGGGTTTCACCCGAATCGCCTTTGGTGCAGAGGAAAAATATGATTGGGATTTAGACATACAGATTGTGCCGGTCGGTGTCAATTATTCAAGTCACCGCGAGGGTAGAAATCATGTTCATATTAAGTTTGGGGAGTGCATCCCGGTAAGCAAGTTTAAAGAAGCTTACATAGCAGATGAAAACGAAGCCAGCATGCAGATGAAAGATGAAGTTTCTGATGCAATGAAAAAGCTGGTCTTCCATGTGGAGGATCTTGATGAATACTCGGTTCATAAAATTTTATGGGAGGAACTGGAAGCTGACAATACTACCATCACCGATCCGGACATTTCCAATGCCCGCATCCAAAAAACCGATGCTCATATTACTCCCGAGCTAATTGAAGAAGCAAAAGAACTCGATAAACTTGCAGATAAACATAAGGTTTCCCTCAAAGACGTTGCCATCGGTAAACAAATTAGTGCCAAAGATGTAGTCTTATCTCCACTGTATATCTTTTCGTTTCTCAACAACATTATTCCCTATCAACCCATCAAATATTTGATATCCAACGTCATAAAAGATCGCGCCTTTGACGCGTCTATTAAATATATATCGGGACTTTTTCTGCTTCCTATATTTTATGGAATTGTAGCTGCAGTTTTAGCGATAGTTGGGGTTGATTCAGCTTTTATCTACGGATATTTAGTTCTCAGTGTATTTACGGCCCCTTTTTTCACTCGTGCAAAAGAGTTGTTCACCAAAAATTCAGCCCAACAAATTGAGAAATCTAAACCGGCTGTCTATCAGGAAATTAAGTCGCAGCTAGAGGCTTTCAAAAAGTTACGGCAGACCATTCTTAATGAATGAAGCCCACGTGCTTAGTGTTTATCTATCGAACTCAAATAAAAAATAGATTCACTTAATGAAGCTCTTTACTTTTTTTGCTGCCGTCTTATTTGCAACATCAGCATGTACGCAACAGACTGAAACTGAAATGACCGCGATGAATTCGGATACTGAACATTCTGAATTAGTAGCTACAGTAATGCAAGTTGGTGACAGTAACGTTGCCGGTTCTGTTACTTTTAGCAAAGCTGAAAATGGGGTCAGAATTCAAGGAAATTTTGAGGGACTTGAGCCTGGCAACCACGGTTTTCATATCCACCAATATGGAGACTGTACTGCTGATGACGGAACAAGCGCCGGCGGACATTTCAATCCTGCCAATAACGATCATGGTGCACCAACCGATATGGTTCGTCACATGGGCGACTTGGGTAATATTGAGGCTGATGACAGCGGAATGGCATCCGTTGATTATGTAGATGAAACGGTTACTATGAACCAAATTCTTGGACGAGGAATTATTATTCATGCCGGTGAAGATGATTTAACTTCACAACCAACAGGAGCAGCTGGGAGTCGCGTTGCTTGCGGTGTTATTGGAATAGCACAGAAGTAGTTTTAGCGACCTGGGACGAGACCTTACAGTTATAATAAAAGCTCACTTTACCGGTGAGCTTTTATATTTAAACCGAGGTTATATCGACTTCCACTCTTCAAATAATTCTTCAATTTCTTCGGCAGATGATTTCTCCAGTGCAGCCTCAGCGAATGCTTCAAAATCACTCTTTGATCGGGAGCCTAAAAGTTCGCTTATCTTCGGAATAGAGCCTGGAACCATACTCAAATCTTTGATTCCAAAACCGGTGAGGCAAGCTGCACCAATTTCATCTCCGGCAAGCTCACCACAAACGCTCACCTCAATATCTGCTTTATTAGCACCTTCAACCGTCATCTTAATAAGCCTCAAAACGGATGGATGATAATGCTGAAAAAGATTACATATCCGCTCGTTCCCACGATCGACAGCCATGGTATATTGGGTAAGATCATTCGTACCCACACTCAGGAAATCTACCTCCTTAGCAAATTGATAAGCTGAAAGAGCTACGCTTGGAACTTCCACCATGAGTCCGAGCGGTACATTATCATCAATTTTAATCCCTTCTGAAAGAAGCTCGCCCTGAATCTGCTCAACTTCTTTCCTGATAGCCTTAACCTCATTGATGATAGAAATCATCGGTACTAAAATTTTAATTCTGCCCGGATATTTAGCAGCTATTTGCAAAATTGCCCTTAGCTGATTTCTCAATAATTCTTTTTCATCCAGTAATAAGCGAATTCCTCTCCAGCCTAAAAATGGATTGCCTTCTTTCACAGCTCGGCCGCTACTTTTATCTCCTCCAATATCAAACAAGCGAATGGTAACTGGGCCCTCAGAACCTTCAAGGATAGAATTATAGAAAGCGAGTTGTTCTTCTTCACTTTTGCGGCGCCGATGCCCAAACAGTAAGCTTTCAGTCCGCAGTAATCCAATTCCCTGTGCTCCTTGTTTTTTTACTTTCGGCAGTTCAGCTTCAAACTCAATATTTGCCTTTAGCGTGAAGGGAAAGCCATCGGAGGTTTCAAAAGTATCACTGCATTTTTTTGTCTTAGCCTGATCTGCTTTTGCAGCCTTCTTTTTATATTCTTTTAAGGTCTCTTTTGAGGGATGGTGAACTAAACTTCCCGACTCACCATCCAGTATAATTAATTCATTATTGTGAACCTCTTTTGTTACGTGATCTGCACTTACAATACAAGGCATGCCTAGCGATTTTGCGATAATAGCTGCATGAGAGGTCACACCTCCCTTCTCCATCACTAAACCCACAGCACCATCTTCGTAATAAGAAACCAGATCGGTAGGACTAATTTCCCGCGCTACAATTAAAGCTCCTTTTTTAATCGATTTTTTATTTTTCTGATCGGAAACCTTAGAAATAAATCGGTCGCGGAGGTCTTCGAGGTCTACAATACGCTGCCTAAACAACTCAGACCCGCTCTCTTTCAGGCGTTCAATAAATTGGCAATAGGTTTGGTATATAGCGAAGTCGACACTGAGGAGTTTATTCTCAATAATTTCGAAGACGTTACGCTCGATTTCCTCATCTTTAATAATCTGTTGCTGAGTATCTATAATTTCGGCAGACCCGGAGTCATTGAGCTCATCAGCCATCAGCTGAAGTTCATCAATAAGGCTTTCTCTGGCTTTTAGAAAGCGGTTCTTATTACTTTTAACCTTCGCCTTGGTAATAGAAGTTGGGTTAACCGTCTTTGATTTTGAGCTAACAAGAAAGGCTTTACCAATAGCCACCCCGCCACCTACGCTGCGGCCTTTTATAATCCCTTCTTTAGTGTTGGTGGCTTCCATCATATTATTTCAGGCGATTCTATTCATCTTCCATTCCGAACTTACTTTCTACTAAATTCACAATTGCATCCAGTGCTTCTTCTTCGTCCGGGCCGTCTAATTCCAGTTCTAACTCAGCTCCACTTTCAGCGGCCAGCGTCATCACGCCTAATATACTTTTCCCGTTCACCCTATACCCATAACTATGGATGTAGAAGTCGGATTTATATTTACTGGCAAGTTTAACCAGCTGCGCCGAAGGGCGAGCGTGTAAACCTGCTGAATTTATTATAGTTACTTTCTTTTTGATCATGAGAATAAATTAGTCTCTTAAAATGAAAATAATAATTACAATATGCCAAGTTTTTGAACCTAATTTATGACACCTTCATTCTATACTAAATGAAATAACAATAAGTTCTTTAAAAACCGATTAATCTTTCTCGCAATGTTTCTTAAATTGTGACGAATTAAAAAAATTGATTGATGTATGTCTGTAAATGAAAACGACGTCCGTTACATGGCCGACTTAGCCCGGCTACAGTTATCCGATGATGAGGTGAAATCCTTCACCGGTGATATGAATAAGATTCTGGGTTATATGGAACAGCTTGAAGAGCTTGATACTTCTGACGTAGAACCGCTTGAGCATGTTATTGACCTGGAAAGCCGACTTCGTAAGGATAAAGCCGAAGAACCTCTTTCTCATGATGACGCCCTCAAAAACGCCCCTGATGCCGATAGCGATTATTTCCGCGTTCCAAAAGTGATTGAATAAAAAAGCCTGCATGACTGACCAAGCCTCTTCACCGAACCAAGATTTCTTTTCAAGTCTCCCTGAAACGCGCAAGCACATTATTGCGCTTGTGATTCTATTTTTGGTTCCATTCATTTTATTTACTGCTACTACTATTGGCGGAAAGGAATTTAAACGTCATGATATTACCCAGTGGCGCGCTGGTGCTGAATCTGTAATTGAGTACCGAGAAACTTATGATAAAGAGCCACTATGGGTGAACAATATGTTTGGTGGGATGCCGGCATTTGTGGTTTCTGTCAAAAAAGCAGTTCCCCATCTAGATCACTTTTCAGGATACTTCAATAATATATACCCGGCATTTCAATATTGGGTTCTATTATCAGGAACCTACTTTTTATTGATTATAATGGGTTTTAGAAGCCTGACTTCTCTTTTTGGGAGCCTTATGTATGGGTTAACCACCTACTTCCCTATTATCATAGTTGCAGGTCATACATCTAAATTTTCGGCCTTAGCTTTTGCACCCTGGATGATAGCGGGGTATTGGCTACTCACCCGAAAAGAGAAAAAGCTTCCCGGATTATTACTCTTCACTGTTGCATTGACCCTAGAGCTCCGAGCCGGTCATCCACAGATAACTTACTACTTCTTTTATTTACTGGGATTCCTATGGCTGTTTGATACTTGGAAAGCCTACAAAGAAAACCGACTTCAAGAATGGGGTATGGCTACCATTTTGTTGGTTTCAGGAGGTATTGTGGGAATTTTAGGACATGCACAAAACCTCTTATCTCTTCGTGAGTATGCAGAATATAGCATACGAGGAGGTTCTGCCTTAGACAATTCAACAGGATTAAGTACAGGTTATGCTTTTGCCTGGTCTCAGGGAATTAGAGAAACATGGACTTTACTTGTGCCAAATATTTTTGGAGGTGCATCTCCTGAGTACTGGGGTCCTAAATCTGTTACTTCTGGACCTCATTACCTTGGAGCCCTAAGCCTTCCTTTTGTAATATTAGCACTTTTCAAGAATAGAACCAGAGTGATGCTTTCTTTCTTTGCAGCAGGAACGTTAGGCATTATCTTTGCCTGGGGAGAAAATTTCAGTTTACTCAATGAATTTGCTTTCGACTATATCCCATACTTTGACAAATTCAGAGCTCCTGAAACCTGGTTAACCCTCACAGCGTTTTGTTATACCATTGTTGCAGTATTTGGTTTGGAGTGGCTTGTCGGTTTTGCCCAATCAAAAGGAAAACAGCTAAAAGAATTATATGTGCCCATAGGGATTTCAGCCGGAGTGATTCTGATACTTTTTATTCAAATCAACTCCATGAATTTTACACGCCCTGGAGAAGTAGCAAATATTGCTAATCAGATAGCTCAACAAAATCAGGTAAGCCCGACAAATCCTCAGGTACAGCAGCGTGCTGAGAGTTACGTTAATGCACAGATGGTCCCAGAACGAGAAGAAAAAGCGAATGGCGATTTACTCCGACTTGCTATTATTTTTGCTATAGGTATAGGTCTCATCTATTTGATGTCAAATCAAAAAATACCTGTTAGTCTTGGCTTAATTGGATTTATTGCCATTTTGACTTTTGATATGATGAGTGTGGATAAACGATATATCCCTGAATCTTCCTTTGTAGCAGAGAATGTAAGCCCTGAGAAAACTTTAGAATCCCAACGCAGGGATATTGACACCTATATCCAAGAAAACATCTCTGAGAATTCAGAGTACTCATACCGTGTATTTCCTTTGTTAGATAACCCTTATAGCAGTGCTGATGCAGCCTATTTCTACCCCATATTAGGTGGCTATACGGGAGCAAAGCTCAGTGTTGTTCAGGATGTCATGTATGGGCAGCAAGGACCACTTAATGTTCAGACACAAAACTTCAATCCGCAGCTACTTGATCTGTTGAATGTAAAGTACCTGACTTATACACAAGGACTTCCTCTTCCTGGTTTTGAACCGGTATTCCAAAGTCAAAGTGGGGTCGTATATGAGAATCAAAATGTGTTACCTAAAGCCTTCTTTGTTGACTCTTTAATAACAGTACAAGAGCCTGCTGCGGCCTACAACTATTTAATGCCTGGACAGCTTGATTTTTCTTCAACAGCCGTAGTGGAAACTTCCGATAATATATCTTCTACAGAAGACACAACAGCTTCAGCCGAAGTCGTCAATTATACCGGCCCTGAAATGACTCTTAAACTTTCTCGATCTGAACCCGGGTTCCTTGTACTCAGCGAAATTTATTATCCTGCAGGTTGGACAGCTACTTTGAATGGTAAAGAAATCCCGATTTATAAGACCAATTACTTATTGCGCGGACTTCAAATTCCTGCGGGAGAGCATACTCTTCAACTCAACTTTATGCCTCAATCATACCAAATAGGTGTCATGTTTGCATGGATTTCCTTGATTCTTCAACTTCTGATTGCTGCTCTCTGGGGCTTCACATGGTTTAAAAACCGCAGTGACAGTGGCTCGTAAGAAAGTTCTGATAATAACCTACTATTGGCCTCCAAGTGGAGGGGCAGGTGTACAAAGGTGGGTGAAATTTTGCAAATACCTCCCCGACTTTGGCATTGAACCTATAGTATTAACTGTAGAAAACCCAACTTATCCATTGCTGGATGAAACGCTGACAAAAGATGTTTCACCAGAGTTAGAAGTATATCGATCTAAAAGCATAGAACCGTACTCTGTATTTGGGAAACTTACAGGCAAGAGTAAAAAGGAAGTATCCACTCCCTCAACTGCTTTTTCTACAGAAGGGGGATTAATACAAAAAGCCGGTGTCTGGATTCGAGCAAATTTTTTTATACCTGATGCGCGAATAGGATGGATTAAAAATGCATCTTCTAAAGCCAAGCAGATCATAGAAAACTATGATATTGAGACCGTTATTACTACCGGACCTCCGAATTCTACCCATATCAGCGGAACCAAAATCAAAGAGTGGAATCCCGATTTAAAATGGATTATGGATATGCGGGACCCATGGTCGAAAATTTTCTACAATGAAACTCTGCCACGAACTGCTCTAGCTCAGAATATTGATGAACACTTGGAACAAAAAGCTTTAAGCAAAGCCGATGAAGTTATTGTCGTTTCCAGGCATATGGCTAAACTTCAAGACAAGATTTACAGAAGGGACTATCAGGTTTTACCCAATGGCTTCGATCATGAAGACTTTCCTAAAGTTCAGTATAAACACTCTAATTCAAAGTTCACAATAAAGTATGTAGGCAGCATGACAGAACCTGCCATACCTCATGCTTTTTTTCGAGCCATCAGTTCTCTTGGTGATTCCGAAAAAGCAAAACTGGACTTGCAGTTCTTTGGCTCCTATAATTATCAAGTACATCATACCATTGAAGAAGAATATAAGATTAAATATCTCGTAAATTTTAATGGTTACATACCTCACAAAGAGGCTAAAATAGAAATGCAGAATGCAGATTTATTACTTTTAGTCATCCCTAAATCAAAGCACAATAAATTAATTCTGACAGGTAAATTATTTGATTACATTGGCGCCCAAAAGCCTATACTCTATATTGGACCTAAGGATGGAGATGCAGCCAAAATCATTAAGGACTACGGACTAGGAGAATGTTTTGATTATTCCGAAGTAGATACGCTTAAGATTTATCTAAGAAAAATGATGGCCAAAAAAACCGGCACTATCCAAACTGATAATGAGAACTTAAGAGATCATCCTTACAGTCGTTATAGCCTGACCCGGCAATTGAGTCGTATCATTAACCCTGAGGGAGAATAATACAGATACTAATATTACTGATCATATCTCTGGTTTTTTCTCTATAAATCGTTTTAGTATACCCCCACAAGAAAATTCTCAATCATCACCATGAGGTGCCAGAACAAAAACTTTTTGATATCTTCTATAGACATATTAGTCTTATTTTGAATTTTGGATAAGTTAAAAAAGAATCCCTAATCGAAATTAATACCGATAAATCTGTTTAAAAAAATACACCTTTTACTTTTTCTGTTCCTTTTCCAGCTGACCATACAAATTAATAAGCTTTTTAGCCTCTTTTTCCCAGTTATATTTTAGTTTGACTGCTTCTCGACCATTTTTAGAATACTTTTCACGAACTTTAGCATCTTCAAAAAGATGAATTACATGCTCACTAAATTGATCCTGAGATTCTTCTTCATATACAATACCGCATTGTTCTTCGTCTACCAGTTTCTTAACGGATGTGCAATTGGTAGCTAATACGGGCACCCCAAAATACATGTATTGATAGAGTTTATTCGAGCTGGAGTTATTAGTTTGAGGTGTTCTTTTAAAAGGTACTAAACCAACATTGCTGGCTTCTAAATAAGAGCGGATTTTATTTTGCGGTTGCCAACCTTCAAAATCAATTACATCTTCCAGATCAAGCTGTTTTGTAAGTTGTTGGAGAGTATTCATCACCTCCCCATCACCCACTAACAACAGCTTTATATTGCTATTATACTCTTTAACTGTTGCCATTCCCTTTACGACATGCTCTAATCCTCTATTGCTTACAAACCCCCCTACATATATCAATGTGAAAAAATCTTGGTATCGATCAATAATAGCCTCATCAATCTCATAATTAGAAAATGTGGCTGTATCAATACTATTGGAGACAACTGAAATCTTATCTTCAGGTACACCTTTAGCAATATTCTTATCCTTCATTCCTTCATTCACTACAATGAGTCTGTCAAAATATTGAAGCCATTCTTTTTCTTTTCTTTCCCACTTTGATATAGAAACAATAAGCTTATTTGGGTAGGTCGTACTCCATTTATAATCTTTTAAAGCATCCACATAATTTTCATGGAGATCTCCTACAAACCATTTGTTTACTTTTTTTCTTACTAATCTAATAGCACCAAATAAGTAAAGATCGTGAACATGAATGGCATCGTAATCTTCATTACTTAACACTTCTATGATTTTTTTTGCCACATAATAATCTATCCAGGGAATCATAGCCGCTAACCCATGCATCTTATCTGCAATAAATTTGGATAAAGCTATTCTGTAAACAGTAATCCCTTTGTGATTAATAACTTCATTCCGCTCGTAGTCAGCTATAGAGAGAATTCCTACAGAGTACCCAGCTTTAACTAGCGAAATTGCCTCTTTTTCTACTCTTATATCCGTTGGGAATGCTTTGTCTAAGACCATTAATATTTTCACACTCATCCTCTTTTCATCAATGTCTTTATTCAAGTAAATCGGAGCTCAAGATATATTATATTTGGGCACATATGTAATTGAAGTAGTCAAATAAACAGATTTAATTTATAGTTTGTAAGACACTTAATATGAAAGATAATTTAATACTCTTGACATCGACATTTCCTTTTGGAACTGGAGAAACTTTTCTTGAAACAGAGCTTACTTATTTGGCTCAAGGCTTTTCTAGCATCATTATTTTACCTACAAAAAAAACTCTTACTCAGAATTCCCGTCCAATACCCAAAAATTGCACCGTTGATAGTTCGATTATTTCTCAAGTAAACAGCGAAAGCAGTCTCAGGCGTGTCATATCAAAGTTATTTGTTGCTCTGAAATCCTCTTTTTTTTATCAGGAATTGGCAGAGATTTTCCCAACTCGTATAAACAAAGAAGTAATTGATAACTTACTCACATATTCACGTGATGCTGCGTTAAGTAGAAAAGCTATTCAAGAAATCAGGAAAAATAATTCTGCCGATAATGAAAAATGGATAATCTATTCTTACTGGTGTAATGGAGCTACATTAGGCGCTACTATAGCTGGCACTGATATTCCTGTAATTTCGAGAACCCATAGGGGAGATTTGTATGAGGAGTTACACTCAAAAAACTATATACCTCTACGTGAAAAGACCATAGCTAATATTGAAGTATTGTATAGCATTTCGAAAAATGGAGTTCAATATCTTTCGAATAGATATAGCAAGTACCAGTCTAAATTTCAGCTTTCCAGGCTTGGCATTCCAATTCCTGATGAAAATGAAATGCAGCATAATGAAAAAAAAATACCACAGACTCTTACCTTGGCTTCTTGCTCAAGTATAAACAAGAATAAGAGAGTTGATAGAATAGCTCTATCATTAAAAAAATTCGCCTCAAAACACCCTAAAATTAATTTATATTGGAACCACTTTGGTTCCGGGCCAGGTTTAAATAACTTAAAAAAACTGACAGCTGACTTTCCGCCAAACCTTTCTGCAAGTCTCCATGGACATATTGATAATCAAGAACTACTTGACTGGTATAGCAAAAACCCAGTTCACATATTTATAAACCTAAGCAAATCAGAAGGCATCCCAGTCTCAATCATGGAAGCAAATAGTTATCGTATCCCAGCCATTGCAACGAATGTTGGGGGTACTTCTGAACTTGTTAATACAGAAAGTGGCTGGTTGCTAAATCGGGATTTTAACTCTTCAGAAATTCAAGCAACTTTAGAGGAAGCGCTACTTAAGCACTCAATTAGAATTCAAAAAGCAGATAAAGCGTACAAAACGTGTCTGAGTCATTTTGACTCAGGAAAAAATTACCCCGACTTTACCAAAAAGCTAAAAGAAGTTATGCTTGAACATGATGCACACTAACAATAGTAGGATTTAAGTTTTGCTTAAGTACGTAAAAGAGACCATTAAGAATTCTGCTATTTATAGCCTTGGCAATGTTTTTGTAAAGTTGACAGGGTTTATTCTTATCCCATTTCTTACAAATCCTGAATACTTAAGTGTTAATGATTATGGAGCGCTGGGAGTTTTTGAAGCTGTAAACCAAATCGTTATTTCAATAATGGGATTTGGTTTGTACAACTCATTAATTAGGTGGTATTATGAGCAGGATAAGGATGAAAATAGAGCCACATTCTTTACCTCATCCCTTCTAATTGGATTTCTGGTTATCGCTATTGTTTCAATCACTTATTTATTTAAAAGTGACTTATCTCTATTAATATTTGAAAACGCGGATTACCAAGACATTGTAGTTCTTGTTATGGTATCTACTGGTCTACAGGCGCTTGGAGTAATGCCTGCAACGTTAATGCGTATGCAGGAACGGGCGGGTTTTTTTACAGTCACTAATATAATAAAGTTATTAGTTACACTGATTGTCACCTTGTACTTCCTACTCATGCGAAGCGACGGCTTGTTTGCAATTTATGCCGGACAAATAGCTGGTTTTACTATCTATCTTATTATCCTGATACCTTACATGCTTAAAAATTCCATGCTGCGAATTCATTACCCCGTTTTTACAGAAATGATGGGCTACGGGGTTTCAATGATGATGGCCGGTTTGGCTGCTTCTTCTACAAATGTAATTGATCGCTTTGTATTGAACTCTATGTCAGGTTTGCAAGAAGTTGGCTTGTATTCATTGGCATACAAAGTTTCTTCTATCCTAAAGGTGTTAATAATCACCTCTGTGAGTATGGCACTTACCCCGTTGATGTTCAAGAAACTCAAAGATCCGGACAGTCATCGGTTTTATCAAAAAACTATGACTTATTATGGATTCGGGATGATGATCTGCATAATGGGGGTTTCTTTGTTTGGGAAAGAAGTCCTTAAGGTATTTACAGGTAGTGCTGTTTACTGGTCTTCATTTTCTGTGATTCCCATTTTAGCATTTGGTTTGTTTTTTGTTGCCTTAAATGATGTTGTGAATATTGGACTAAGAATTGCAAAAAAAACATCCCGAATTACACTGATGACCGCTATTGTTTCCATTCTAAATCTAGTGCTAAATATACTCATGATACCTGTTTTAGGGGCAGAAGGAGCAGCACTTGCGAGTTTTATTTCACACTTGGTTTTCTTTTTGGGGCTATTCTACTTCTCAAACAAAGTGTATCCAATTCAATTTGAATGGCGAAAAATAATCCTCATTTTCTCAATTGGCGTTGCATTAGTATATGCATCTTTGCTCACCAATGGCATGCATTTGGCCATCCGACTTACTGTAAAAACATCAGCAATTTTAATGTTTCCTTTTATTCTATATCTCTTCAATTTTTATGAAGAAGTGGAATTGAAACAGATAAAGAAAATTTGGCTTCAGTGGAAGAACCCAAAGAACTGGAAAGAGAATATAAAACAACTTAAATAGATGCCTTTTAATTAGGCTCGATTAAATAAGTCCGTTCTTTTTCAAAGCCTCAACCATCTGGACTTTATAATCGGAATTTGAAATTCCCAAAGGAATATGAGCCATATATATTTGATCTGCTTTAGCAAGGCTTCTTTTGAAATTATCAGTGTTTTCTCCAATAATTGAATCGAATGTACTTGCAGGTTTTTGACCCATTGAAAGCGCGTTAAACTCATGCCACCTAAGGTGGTTGAAAAAGAGATCGTACTCTGTAGACATAATAATTGAATTAAAAATAGCTGCTTTCTCTGCAGAAATAACTTCCATTTTGATTTTTTCAACCTTACTCCTAAATAAAACCACAAAAGATGAAATCTTTTTCACACTGTTAGAAACCTGTCCATAAAAAACAGCAGGGCTAACTCTCCTCCTTACTTTGTTTTTTCCTTTTAGCTCATGCAAGCTGTAATGAATTCTATTCGCCAAAGATAGGTCGCCTAATATCTTTTCCTTTATTTGTTTAACCCCCTGAAGGTTATAGCCATAAATTTTTGGGTAGGAAAAATTTGGGAAACAATTGCCTTCAGAATCAACAACTGCTATATCATCATTGAAAAAAGTGCATTTATGGTTCAGGCATAAATCCATTTCCAATGATGTTTTACCTACGCCTCCAGTCCCCCCAAATAGAACAACATCGCCTTTGCCATTAACTACTCCTGAACTATGTACTACAGAATAATCCTTCTCAAAGAATGCCATAGGTACTAATAACAACTCATGAAATATTTGGCCAATAGCTTCCTCATCGGTAGCATACTGTATGGACTTCCATTTACGGATATTTCTTTTCAGAGAAGATTCCCGATTAATACTAAAGTTAATTTTTACAAGTTGATGTTCCTCAAATACAAACTGTACAGTAGCAGATCCAAGTTGACAAATCATGCCATCACCTGATAACCAATTCAAAGTAGGATTACTGCTTATAACATCACCCTTTTCAACATCTGATACATAGTTAATAGCTATATCATAATCCTTTGATCTCTCTATTGGGTATTGTGATAACTCATTATGCAGTATTGCACCAGCACTGCTTTCAAAAGTGTCTACTTTAATTCGCATTCCAAAGATCTGATAAATACGGTTCATTCTAGTCTCTTAATAAGGAAATAATTTTATACTCTACTCAATAGCTTCTTGATTTTACTCATAATGAAAACAAATCTCGCCTTCATCTTATAGCAAATTAAGGTAGTTATTGTACAGATATTCATCCACACGAACCTTATCTTCTTTCAAATAATTTTCAAAGGAAATAGTAAGGTATGGCCAAACCAAAATACACCACCCACCTCGGAATGGTAGACATTCTTCCTGACGAATCTCCGAAGTGGAGAGCGCTCGAACAAATCATTCACGAGGAAGCTGCTAAGTTCAATTTTGAAGAAATACGAACTCCTATCATGGAGCAAACGGAGCTGATTGTTCGCGGAATTGGTCAGCTGACAGATATTGTCTCCAAGGAGATTTTTGCTTTTAAAAAGGGCGACAGCCACTATGTTCTGCGACCTGAACTTACAGCACCGGTAGTGCGTGCTTTTGTGGAACACCACATGCAGCAGCGCGGTGGTTCTCAGAAACTGTATTACATCGGACCGATGTTTCGGGCCGAGAAGCCACAGAAAGGCCGTCAACGACAGTTTCATCAGTTTGGGGTTGAGATTATCGGGAGTGATGACCCTGTTGCAGATGTGGAATGCATTTCTTTTATGATGCAGATCTACAAACGTATTGGTATTAAGAATTTTGAGCTGAAGCTGAATTCAGTGGGAGACCCTGAAAGCCGGGAGGCTTATAAAGAAGCTTTGAGAGATTTTCTTAAGCCAAACCTTGACAAAATGAGTGAACTTTCTCAAAAACGTTTTGAGAAAAACCCGATGAGAATTCTTGATTCAAAGGAAGAAGAAGATCAGGAATTCATCAAAAAAGCACCTGTTATTCAGGATTATTTGAATGATGAATCGAAAGAGCATTTTGAGAGGGTTACTAATTATCTGTCTGAGCTTGGAATTGATTACACGCTGGATCCTTACCTCGTGCGCGGCATGGATTATTATACCCGTACTGCTTTTGAGCTTACAAGCCCAGATCTCGGCTCTCAAGATGCCTTAGCCGGGGGAGGTCGCTACGACCTGCTTGTTGAGGAAATTGGTGGACAAGATACGCCCGCAGTAGGTTTTGCCGCCGGCATGGAGCGACTAATGATTGCTTGTGAGGAGCTGGACATCAACCTCGCCGAAGAGAAGTCGGTAGATGTTTATTTTGTGACTTTAGGTGATGAAGCTCGAAACTGGGCTCTTTCCCACCTCCCAAAAGTTCGAGAGGCCGGCCTTTCAGCTACCATGGATTATATGAGCAGATCCATGAAGGCTCAAATGAAAGATGCTAACCGCGAAAATGCACTCTACACTATCATTGTTGGCGGGAATGAATTACAAGAAGGTAAATTCACTCTGCGCAATATGAAAGAAAGCGAAGAAGCATCCCTCGAATTTGAAGCCATTGTAGAGAAGCTTACTCAAAAGCTTCTCTAATTATTCAGCTTGGTTATTAATTCAGCAGTTTTTTCAGTGATTTGATGTCTTCAATCTCACCGATGATGGAGACTTCATCATCTTCCTGAAGGACTGTTATTCCATGTGGAATTTTGATCTGGTCATTCCGCCTTATAATTGTGATCAGACTTTGACCTGGAAGGGAAATGTCTTTAATCATCTTTCCAACATACTCTGAAGTTCCATCATCATTGCTTAAAATAAGCCTGATGAAACGTTCATCCCTTAATAAAATCTCACGAAGTACTTCTTCATTATCTGCTGCTATCCACCTATTCAGGAAGTTTTTCGTACTTACCATTTCAGCGATATGGGCCAATATCCTCAAATGTTGACCCGCGTTTTCGTCAGGGCTTATGAAGAAAAGTAAACACTTTAAGGATTCATCCCCTACTTTTTTAGAATTCAGCTTTTTGAGCTTATCTACTTTTAAGCCGCCTTTAATACGAACCAACACCATTTCAGGTAAAATATCAGCATCAATTCGGGCATGATTCAGAGCTACCCCGCTTGCAATAGGAATGATTTTATCGGCATCGAGCTCAGAAAACATTTCATATAATTCATCAGTACTTCTGCCTAGTTTTTCGGAGTACAGCTTGCTGGTTTCCTCAAGAATCTCGTCGTACCCAACGGATGAATCGAACTCGAGTACATCTGCTCTTGATATCATTTCCTCATATGGATCTTCTTGACGCAGACCTTTTTCTCGTAATATATTTCTCATTTCGTGCTCAAGTCCCTGATCTTTGTTTTTTCCAAGCCGGGCATGAACATGAAAAATAGCACCTTGACGATCTACTTTATCCGCTGCATAGTACTTGAACCAAATAATTCCGAATACACTCACAAGAATTGTGAATAGAATAGATAAGACGCCCATTTCAAAAATCAGAATAATGGATAGTATAATACCCGCAATCTGTATCCAGGGATAGAATGGTGAATTAAAGCCAGGATCATATTCCTCAATCTTACTTTCTCGCATTACAATTACGGCAAGATTCAGTAACCCAAATAGCAGTAACTGAAAAGCACTCGCGAGCTTCGCAACTTCAGCAACATTGAAAGCTACCAAGAAGAATATCATCATCAATACCGTGGCCACTACTGACCATAGCGGTGTTCCCAGTTTACTAAGCTTGGCAAATCGTTCGTTGATTAATTTATCGCGCGCCATTGCCATTGGGTATCTGGAAGCCGACATAATTCCTGCATTTCCAGTTGAGGCAAAAGCCGCTACAGCCGCAATCACAACCAGAATTAGTCCTGTTGGTTCAGGAAGCCAATCTAAAAATACCTCTCCTGCTGTAGCAACCGGCGTAAGATCTTCGCGGAAGGCTGCAGGTTCAAGCAAAGCAACCATGATATATACACCTATCACATAAACCGTGACCGCTGTAGCAATCGCCAGAAACATTCCCAGAGGAATATTCCGATCTGGATTTTTAACCTCTTCGGCTATGCTAGCTACTTTTGTGAGACCGGCATAAGACACAAACACCATCCCTACCGTAGCGAAAAATCCATAATAGCCATCAATAAAAAATGGAGTGAATTGCTCTTGAGTCACTTTTACAATATCCAGCTCAAAAACAGCAAATACCCCTTGTACAATGTAGAAAAACATGATGGAGACTAACGCTGTTACCAAAATCTTCTGCAACATCGTGGTTTCTTTAGCTCCCACCACATTCAAAATCCCAAAAACGATGGTCAAAATCACAGCTACTGGTATTATCGGAACTTCATAAAAAATGGATATGTACGCTCCCATACCTATCAAAGCAAAAGCACTTTTCAGGACTAAGGCTAACCATGAACCGTATCCCCCAATTGTACCAATCATGGGTCCCAGACTTCTGTCGATGATATAGTAAGTACCTCCAGCTTTAGGCATGGCCGTCGCTAATTCGGCAACGCTAAACATAGTTGGGAGTACGATAATACCAGAAACCAAATAAGCTAAAAATACAGAAGGACCCGTTTCAGCGGCTGCTAAACCAGGTAATAGAAAAAAGCCTGAACTAAACATTGCTCCAGTAGCAATTGCATATACATCTGATAGCCCTAATTCTTTGGCTAATTTTTCATGTTTCATGTTATACTGCCCTTGAAAAGGTTTTAAAAGTAGTTAGTAAATCCAGATTGAAGCTCTGCTTCATAATATTAAATCAAAAAAATAGACAGTTCTCTTGAACTGTAAGTAGTCCTGAAATTGTTTAAAGGTTATCCCGATTTGAACAGATAAACTTACTTAGCATCCATCCTTATGCTAAAAGGAAAATTTACGGGATTATTGATTGAATTTGAT
Source organism: Balneola sp. (assembly GCA_002694685.1). Lineage (NCBI taxonomy): Bacteria > Pseudomonadati > Balneolota > Balneolia > Balneolales > Balneolaceae > Balneola > Balneola sp. The sequence continues at coordinate 154,925 of NZMW01000002.1, read as the reverse complement.
CATTTATTTTAACCCTAGCATAATAACATAACCTTACCATAATTACATGCTGATCTGCCTTTTAAGCTTTTGGTTATTATATAAATATTATTCTGAATGATCTTCAAAAGTTAGATGTACATTCAGTACCTTATACACGGTATTTTATGAATGCGTTCATAAATTTTATTTTTTAAACTTTAGGCCATTCTTAGTAATAAATTAATGAACCTAATACGGTTCATTTTGCTTTGAATACAAAATTTTAGCTTCAGTCCAACTCAACTAATTCATGTTTCCAAACACTATTATTCCTGCACTGCAAAAGTTTAAAACCCCCTATTTTTTCTATGATTTTGACGTACTCAGAAAGACGCTCGAAGAAGTAAAGAAACATGCAATTGCTAAAGACTTTCATGTTCACTTCGCTTTAAAGGCGAATAATCAAACTCGTATTCTTGAGATTATTAAGGAAGCGGGTCTGGGAGCTGATTGCGTAAGTGGTGGTGAAGTAAACCGTGCCATTGAAGCAGGATTTAATCCGGATGAAATAGCCTTTGCAGGGGTTGGTAAAAGTGACGAAGAAATAGAATTAGGGCTTAAGCATGATATCTTTTGCTTCAACGTTGAGTCGCATCAGGAAATAGAAGTACTTAATGAAATGGCCGGAAAACATGGGAAAAAAGCACACATCGCTTTGCGACTTAACCCAAATGTTGAAGCCGATACGCATAAATATATTACGACCGGACTCAAGGAAAACAAGTTCGGAATTAATGAGACCGATTTAGATGAGGTCCTGGGAATGTTGCCTCGGTTAAAAAACATCGAATTAATAGGCATCCACTTTCATATTGGATCTCAGATCCAAAAATTCACTCCTTTTGAGGAGCTCTGCAAAAAAGCCAATCAGCTTAACAATTACATCGAAGACAAGGGATTCAAGCTTACGGTTATTAATGTTGGCGGTGGATTTGGCATTAACTACGATCACCCTAACAATAATTCTATTCCTGATTTTGAACGTTTCTTTGGGCTTTTTAAAGAGAACATCACCCTAAAAAGTCATCAGAAGTTACACTTTGAATTAGGCCGTTCAATTGTAGGTCAGTGTGGTAGCCTGATTACGAAAGTGCTGTTTACGAAAAGCGGACAGGCCAAGAACTTCGCTGTGGTTGATGCGGGCATGACAGAACTTATCCGTCCCGCTCTCTATCAGGCTACTCACCGTATCGATGTTCTTACAAGCGATAAAACTGAAAAAACCTATGATGTGGTTGGCCCGATTTGTGAGAGCTCAGATACCTTCCGAAAAGACATTTCCATCCCAGAAGTTCAGCGCGGTGATCTAGTGGCTATCCGAAGTGCCGGTGCATATGGTGAAGTAATGAGAAGTGCATATAACTTGAGGGAAGCGAATCCTTCTATATTCTCAGATGACATCAAATAATTCAAAATTTTGAATTATTTGAGCTTCCCGGCAATATACCCAGTTGTCCATGCTGCCTGAAAATTGAATCCACCTGTGACTCCATCAATATCTAGCACTTCACCCGCAAAGTAGAGATCTGGTGATTTTCGGCTTTCCATTGTTTTCATATCTACATCCAGCAGGCTAATTCCGCCACAGGTTACAAACTCTTCTTTGAAAGTCGTTTTTCCCTGAACCTGATACTCGTCATTAGTGAGTAAATGCACCAAGCGATTGATGTTTTTCTTCCCCAAATTTTGCCAGATCATGGCATCCCCAAGTTCCAGCTTATCAATCAGAAAATTCCATAATCTATTGGGCAGTCCAAATGGATTTACATTCGGAATTTTCTTTTTTCCGTGCTCGGCTTCTATGTCTTTGAGTAATGACCTCACTTCCTGCTCAGGCCGATCTCCCGTCCAGTTTACCAAGGCTTTGAACTCATAATCCATGTCATGGAAATCGCGAGCCCCAAAAGATGATAGCTTTAACACGGCCGGGCCGCTCATTCCCCAGTGAGTAATTAACAAAGGGCCACTGCTTTTAAGATTCGATCCCATAATTTTAATGGAAACCGGCTCGGCAACAACACCCATTAGCTCTTTTATCGGTTCGTCCGGCATGTTGAATGTAAATAATGAAGGAACCGGTTCTTCAATATCGTGCCCAAGCTCGCGCAGCCAATCAAAGCCTTTTGCTCGCGGACTTCCTCCTGTTGCAATAATTACTCTGTCAGCCGTTTTCCTCCCTCCCCGATGGAATCCCATCTCATAGCCTTCTTCCAGCTTCGAAAGGCTTTTTATATTGGCGCCGGTTTTGATTCCTATACCCAGCTTCCGGGTTTCTTCCATGAGACAGTCGATGATCGTTTCAGAATCATCGGTAGTTGGGAACATACGTCCATCAGGTTCCGTCTTAAGCTCTACTCCCCTTTTCTCAAACCAAGCCACTGTATCCGATGGCGACCACATCCCAAAGGCTTTCTTTAAAGGCCGCTCACCGCGAGGGTAAAACTTCACAAGTTCCCTCACATCAAAACAATGGTGGGTTACATTACATCTTCCGCCACCTGAAATCCTGACTTTTGAAAGTAGCTTATCCGACTTTTCATAGATGGTGACTTTGGCATCCGGATTGTGTGTTTTAGCTGATATAGCGCTGAAAAATCCAGCCGCACCTCCACCAATTACCGCAACTTGTAGCTCTTTTTTACTCATGTTCTAAAGATACCCTTTCTTTAGGTGAGTCTCTTTATTCAGCGCCACTAAATCTCTAAGGCTCAAAGAAAGATGAAAATTTGTCTATAAATACAATACAGATCACATAGATAATCAGGGAGTTCTAACTATCGTATTCCTTAAAACCATACCAATTATCTGCTAGAATCCTCTACATGCTTGTTTTACAAAACACTTTATCTCATTTCGCGCTTTAGAGATTTAGTGGCTCAACTCCCGGAACTTAATTCAGGATTTGGCATGGAATAGGATAAGATTCCCCTTATTTTCTACACTCATTTTTAAGAAGCTATTTTATGCAAATTAACGTACTTAAATTCGGCGGCACCTCCATGGCCGATCATCAAACCTGGAAACAGGTATTGGAGATCATCGATAACTATGAATTCCCTGTAGTGGTAGTTTCAGCAACTGCACGAACAACACGACAGCTGGTTGAAGCCGGCAATTTAGCTGCTGAAGGAAAACTCGATGAAGCTATAGAAGTTTCCAAAGCTATTCAGGACCGGCATAGCAAGGTCGTTTCTGATTTCCTCGAAGAAAATCCCCATGCCAAGAATAAGCTGATCAAAGAAAGCTGTACTAAAAACACAGCCGCTAAAATCAGTAAGCTAAATAAGCTGCTTACCTATACGGAACGGCAGGGAACTCTTTCACCGCAAATGAAAGACGCTATCTCTGCCATGGGAGAGCAGATTTCATCATACCTTTTGGCGCAGTGTGGCTTGGCTCTTGATATGATGACCCAGCATATTGAAGCCCGAAAGCTTATAAAGACCGATACAGAATATGGGCGTGCAAATCCGAATATGATGCAAATCAACCAACGTTGCGGATCTCTTGAGACGGTTATTGAAAGCGGGTTTATTCCCATCATCGGTGGGTTTTATGGGGAATCAAATGAGAAGACCATTACAACGCTTGGATTTGAAGGTTCTGATTATACGGCGAGTTTGATTGGAGGTGCCGTTCATGCAGAAACAATCGAAATATGGACGGATGTAAGCGGAGTTTACACCAGCGACCCACGGTTCATCCCTGAAGCAAAACCGCTCGCTGTGATGAGTTATTTTGATGCTACGGAAATGGCTTACTTTGGTGCCAAAGTCCTTCACCCTTCTACCTTAAAACCTGCACAGGAAAGAAACATACCTGTATTTGTTAAGAATATGTTTAAGCCGGATGAAGCAGGAACCAAGATTGTACGTGAAGCAAAGCATGATCACGATGTGCTGGCGATGTCTTTTAAATCAGACATGGCAACCCTAACCATTAGTGCTTATGAAACGGTTATGGGCTACTCATTTCTGACTAAGGTGTTTTCTGTTTTAGAAAAACATCGCCTCGCTGTAGATGCTGTAAACACTACGGAAGCTTCCGTAACTATTGCACTGTCTGATTCTGAGTTACTCGACAAACTTTCTAAAGAATTTATCGAGATTGGGACTGTATCTCTTGAACGTAATAAAGGGTTGCTCACGCTTATAGGCTGCTCCATTCATTCCGCAGAAAAACTTACAGAGCAAATATTCAATTCAATTGGCGAGATTCCAGTTGATCTCATTTCATTCAGCAAGGAAAAGAGAATCCTGAATGTGGTATTAGAGAATGAAAAACTGATTGAAACGGCCCAGAAGATTCATAAGAAGTTGTTTTAAACAGTACAAATGAATTTACTATCTCAGTAGTCATCCCTGCGCAGGCAGGGATCTGGATCTTAAAATCGCATTATGTTGCTGTATATAACAACCAGATTTCGGGCATTCGCCGCGAAATGACAAACACCGGGCAAGACCCTACTTCTCTATTTGTGAAATAAGTTTAGTTCTGAGGTTTGCTTTCAGAGAATCGACTCCCACTTCATAGGCTTTGGCTGCTGCTTTTTCATAGCTATCGCTGATTCCTTTTATGTCTACAACGGAATAAGTAGCTACTTCTTCACCCGATATTAGGCTGGTGGCTGTAATTTTATACTCCACAAAAGCAGAGTACAGACCATACGTCTCGCTGCCTTCCCGGGCCGATGTTTCCAGTTCTATGTAAAGTTCAGCATCATTCAGTTCATCCGTAAAAACATAGCTCTCTTCGTTGAATAGCTGTGTAAGAACAGGCTGGATATAATTAGTCGATTTTTGTTCACCTAAGAAGGTTTCTGAATATTCAAGGTAAACCGGCACCCCGCTTGCTCTGATAATAAATCGGGCAGAAAGTCCGCTGAAGCTACCCAACAAGTTTTGCATAAACTCATTCTTGTTTTCTTCAGGAAGGAAGCTGATCAAATTCAGTTCTGCCATAACAATCTGTAGTTTGTCATCTCCAGTAAGTTTAGAAAGTTGAGAACGGGCTTCACCATTTTGGTTGGTATTGGAAGATCTCTCCAGTTCTCCTTCTCCTCTTGTGAAATGAAATTTGAATGGAATTCCATTTACCGGGCTCCCAGATTCATTTACCACTTTCACAGAAAAAGGCTGATCCGCGGCTTTCCCAATTCGGACATCCTCAGGACCTTCACTTGAAGAAACCTCTAGTTTATCTATGCTGTTTTGAATCCTCGACCTAAGGGTTGAAAAAAGGTTGATTGATTCATCTTCAAAAACAGCATCCGGAAGCTGATCCAGATATGGACTGATATCAGCTACTGCTCTCACATAAGATGATAAGGCGGTACTGTAATTTTTCTCGTCGAAAGCTGCATTTCCGTCCCTTAGTGCGGTAACTGCCTGGGAACTGGCAAGCATCATTTTCTCCCGCAGCCTTTGTAAATACTTCTGTTTTGAAAGACGAATCATAATCCAGAATTCTTTCTCGTTCTGCCAAGAATCGACCACCTCGAAATCCTCTATCGTCTTTTGTGCCTGCAGCTGAATCAGTTGAGAAAATGAATTTCCATATTCCCCATTCACTTCCATTTCGGATGTATTGGTGGTACTGGCAACATTCACTTCAATTTGAGATATTAGCTCTCCGAGTGCGATTTCACGTGCTTTTGATTGAAATTCGGTATCACCATCAGCTTTTTCAATCCCGCCAACACCATAATAAAATAGGGGGTCGGACGGATAATTAAGAAGCCAATCCGGTTTTTGCTGTGCGTTCGTCGTTTGGAGTGATCCAAACGCTATTGTTACCCACAATACCACATACAAATACCTTTGATTTGTTTTCTTTACCCGCACCTTCCCCCTGATTTTATTCATTGTCCTTCCTGAGGTTTAATTTGAGGGTGGACTCGGTGGGCCCGGCAAACTGCCACTGCCCCCGCCATTTGAAAGCAGCAAGAACCCGGCCGCAGCCCCTCCAAGTACTGCTACCCCGGTTGCATATAGCCAGCCTCTTTTTTTCTTTTCTACATAGGTTCCGGCTAATTTCTGAGCGAGAATTTCATATTCTTTCAGCAAACCGGACTGTTCTCCTTCATATTCTAACGATTCTGAATTTTCGATGGAAGCAGTTTGCACATCAATCAGTCGCACGAAGGTCGAGTAGGTATTTCCAATTTTCCCGATATCGGCTACTACTACTTTGGAAGCTGAAAGTAAACGCCCTAACTGTACTGCCTTGTCTTGGTCAGCTAAATCAGATGCACTGAAGCGCTGCTCAGAAAGCACCTGTTCCATCGCAGATCGCTCAACCATTATATAATTTCCGGTCTTAGCCATTTCATTTCTGAATTTGTTGGTCAGCGTGACCGCTACATTATCTGACATCCCCGAAGTAACCCGGAAATCAAATACAGCTACCCTTTCCTGAGCTATCAAAAGTGAACTGCTAATCACGGCAAAGAATAAAGTTACTAAAAGTGTTTTGTTGAATGTGGTCTTGAATGGATTCATAACTCTAAGGTGTTCTGAATTAAAAATTTTGCTAGTAGGTGACTATTTGATCAGCGTCATTTTCTGAATTTTGGTAAACGTTGATTTACCACTGCCTGCCTGTGCTGTCATCCTATAAAAATACACGCCACTTGCTACACTGGAGGCATCCCAAATGAAATTGTGATATCCCGCATCCATACGCTTGTTGATGACGGTAGCCACTTTGCGACCGATGGAATTATAGATTTCGAGCGTAACATCTGAGGCTTCCGGTAACCCAAACACAATAGTTGTTGAAGGGTTGAATGGGTTTGGATAGTTATGCTTCAGCACAAACGATTCCGGTGTTTCACTTATCCCAAGATTGTTGACGCTCAGGAATGCTTCTGTACCAACAACCAGCCGGAATGACCTGCTTAGTGAATCTCCCATAGCCGAACGTATAGATCGCTTCATATCCTCTTCATTCTCAAGATTCCAGAGCGTTTTCTGATCTTTATCAATAAGCTGCATATTGAATCCGGAAGGAATCTCGCCAATTACTGATAAATCCAGCGTGATATTTGAAGCGCTCGTATTTGTATTTACTTCAAAATCCCAGTAGTGGCCACTGCTTGTTGGCTGACGCATATCCACTGCTCTTTTTTGCTGATCTTCTCCTATAAAAGCAACTTGCAGATACTGTCCGGGTTGTTTTGGAGCGTCACTGCGATCCAACTCGTCACTACCATCAAGAGCCTCAGGAAGTACTCCCGCAAAGTTATAGCCATCTTTTACTATCCCCGATTCTGCGCTAATCTGTATTGACCATCCTGCTTCGGCATCAAACCCTAAAGCATGGCCGGCGTACAGCTTTTGTTTCCTCTTAGCCGCACTGGATTCCACCGCACTTAACTTCAGCTCAACAGGATTATTCGTTGTATTGTTAACGAAGTATCCTTCCCATGGAGCTAAGGTTGTGCTGTTTGTGAATCCGTTTCCATCATAAGCCCACAAATTTTCTACGCCGTCCGGAATTTCTGCATTATCCCAGCTGGTATTGTAGGTGAATGGTGAGCCGATCATATTCCAGCCCGGCTGCAAGAATACACTGAAAGGTTCATCAGTGCGAGCACTTGTCCCTCCTCCGGTTTGAATAGAAGCTGCCGTTGTAGTTATAAACCAATAACCACGTCCCGGAGCAAAAGACTCAAAACTACTTGCCGAGTGCTCTATATAACTGCCCGACTGCCACCTGAAAAGTCGCCAGCTGGTATCATCAGCCGGACCAAAGTTCTTGAGTACGGTATCAATGCTTCCGGCTGTAAGCGTCAACGGAACAGATATCAGGCGATAGAAATTCTGTCCCGATCCTGCAGGTTGGGGCGAATTTTTAACCAATCCATCAGGAATCTCAACCATGACACTGTATGGGTTTAAATGTGGGTTTGTGGTTGGCGAAGTCACAGATTCTATCCCGTCACTCACTTCAAACCAATAAGAAATCCCTTTTTCTGAAGATAAGTTTGAAGGAATGGAAGTTGAATAAATCCCAGAGCTATTTACCTGCATGGCTACTCTTGTATAACTACTTACTTCGCCACCACCTCCGGCTTTATAGTAGATATGAGCAGAACCATTACTTCCCAAGCCTGTTGGACTAATAGTTATCGGCACCGCTTGTCCGGTTACAACCGGGTCGGTATTTGAGCGGACTTCAACTGAATCAACCCCAGTGGAAAGTGTAACCCCTTCTCCAGTCAAGTCTAAAGAAACCGGATTTATATTGCTGCTGATAACCAATTCTGCTTCAAATACCTGAACTTCGTTCGGGCTGAAGTCAACCGTAAAATCCTGACTTTCCCGAGGAGCCAAGCTAATTGAAACCGATGATGGTGATGTTAAACTAAATGCATTGTTATTGATGGAAACGTTTGAAATATCAAGAGTGGCATTTCCTCCATTGGTCAGGCTGAATGACAGTGAAGATGAATTGCCAGTTCGAAGCTCTCCAAAGGCAAGTGTTCGCGTGCTTAACTGGATGTTTGGAGTGGGTTGATCCACACCGACACCGGTCATTGCTACTACTTCAGGCTCATCTGAATCTGTACGATCACTGCTAATGGATAACTCCCCGGTAAAGGTTTGGTCGGCGCCGGCCGAAGGAGCAAAAGACACTTCAACATCAGCTGACGATTCAGCCGGAATAAATAACGGAGCATTAGGGGTTGGGCCGCCAACAACAAAGAAGTCACTCACGTCAGAAGCAATCACGGTTACCTTTAAAGTGGCATTCCCCTCGTTCAATAAAGTGATAACTTGTTTTGCAGTATCAGCAAAAGTTACTTGTCCAAAATCTAAAGACTCAGGGTTTACTGAGAGTATTTTTGTAGGAGGTCCCGTTGTTCCTTCCCCTGTAAAGACTACCTCAACTGTACTATTGGCGGCATCGTTACTCGCGATGGTGACACTTCCGGAAAAACCAGAGGCCGTGCTAGGAGAAAAGGATATCGGTATGTTCAGCGGACTGCCCCTTTCTATATCTTGTGGAGCAGAGATACCGGCAGAAAAAGCACTTCCCGAAACGCTGATTGAAGATAGAGTCAACGTATTGGTTCCAAGGTTTCGAACTTGAAGGGTTCGCATAGAGTCTCTGCCTATTTCAACCGCTCCAAATGAAAGACTATCCGAATTTAAAGCAATAGTAGGTTGAGGATTCAGTTGTGCGGTTCCTGCTAAACTTACCGTCTGCGTCGTCACATTTCCTCCAAGAGAAAGAGTCGCCGTTTTATTCCCTTCAGATTCCGGGACTAGTGCCACATTAATAACCAAGCTATCGGTTAAAGAGGATTGCGGGCGTAACCTTCTATTTGGGGTCGTAACTTTAAATTCCCCTGAGTTTACAGAAATATTAGAAAGATCGAGCGTGTCATATCCGGTGTTATAAACTGCGACATAGCTGGATACACTATCTCCGACTAACACCGTGCCATAGTCTAAGCTGGTTGTTGAAAGCACCATGACGGGCTCTTTGGCAAGGGCCGATCCTAACAGGCGGATGGTTTTATTCTGATCGTTATTGGCAATGGTCAGTACCGCATTTTTATCTCCGGCTGAGGTAGGTTTGTAAGTCACGGTAAAAGTGAGTTCATCACTTGAGTTGGCGGCAATCGACCCCGTGGTTTGGTTCACGCTAAAGTCCGCTGTCGAAGAAGTGATGTTGGTGATATTCAAAGCCGCATCACCGTCGTTACCAACCGTAAATGTTTGGGTTAAACTGTCACCCACAACTACTGGTTCACTGAATAGAAGAGTATCCGTTGAAAGTGTAATAGCGGGGCGAGTCTGAACTGTAATCTGTTGTGAAGATGTCTGACTCCACTCTCCTTTCGAATTTTTGAATCGCAAATACATGGTATGAAGTCCAACATCTAATCCGGTGTCAGACATGTCGATGTCTAAATCAATTTCTTCAGAATCAGAATCGAAATTCCCATCTTTTGCTACCGTGATTGGAGTCCCTGCACCTTCGCCCGGATCACTATCAAAAAAGTATTCAGCCTGATCTATATAAACGATATTTTCGACTTGAAACGGAACTCCCCGAGCCGGTCCCCATCTGCCGTTGGAAGCTCTTACACGGAAATAAGCATAATGGCGACCTACCCCTAATCCAGATACATTAAAACTTGCTTCCAGCTCTTCAATCTGCTCATCAAAAGCCCCATCTTTTGGAGCACCAATGGGTGTTCCTAACCCTTCGCCCGGATCGGTATTGATAAAATACTCTGCGGATTGAATAACCAGGTCTTCTTCTTCGGAAGATTGTACGGTAAACTGAAAGCCCTTAGGTGCTCCCCAATTCCCGGTATTATCCTGAAAACGAGTGAATATTTTATGCGGTCCATCCGAAAGCCCGGTTAGCGAAATTTCATTATTTACCGTTTCAAGGGCTTCATCGAAGGTTCCGTCCTCCGCAGTAAGCGGCTGACCGTTTCCTTCTCCGGGATCTGTATCTATATAGTATTCTCCCTTAGAAAGAGCATAGGTAAAATCCGCATCTTGTCGAATTTGAAAAACCTGACCTTTTGCCGGTCCCCAATTCCCGTCGGTATCTTTAAATCGGACATATATTTTATGTTGCCCTTCAGTATATGCCCCGCCTGACAAGTTTATCGTCACGCTTTCTGTGGAAGCATCGAATGTGCCATCGGTTGTACTTGGGATGGCTGTTCCCATTCCCACTCCCGGGTCCGTATCCACATAATATTCAGCAGCAACCAGCTGTTGTTCAGCTGTGGCTGTAATATTGGCAAGAAACAGGAGGCATAAAAAGATTATACCCCGAAAAACCCATTTCTTACTTTTTCTTTCTTTGTTATAAAAATCGCTCACTATTCTACCCCGTATTCGGTTTTAATTAGTAACTATTAGTTGAATCCTGAAATAGAATTCCTACTAATTATCCCCGGCGCCAATACGGCCAGTAGCTTGAATAGTAATAGTACCCGTAGGTGAAACCGTAGTTGGTGATACCTGAAATTGAATTACTACAGGAACTGAAGGAGCCCCACGGCCATCATCAAAGGGATTCGAACCTGCAAAGATCCCAATGTCACTTCTGGAACCGTCGGTATCTAAATAAGGGGTTCCAGTTCGACCTGCATCAATCCAATTAGAACCAGTATCTAAAGAAAGATCATATTGATTCTCATCCAACTCCTCTAGGGTCAATTCCTGATTGTCTGAATCGAACTCCACAAAAACAGGATTCTCATCAACAGCATTTAATCCTGTTGAACCAGAATTATAGAAACCATTATTTGTTATAAAAGCTGATCCTGTATTCCTGATAGTATACGTTGAATTCACAAACCCATTAGAGTACACTTCAGGTGAACCGGAAATTACGTTTATGTCTGGTCTTGTAAAGCTTGTGGTGGAAGCAGTATTTAGAAAAAGGTTATAAGCTATCACCACACCTGTTGCGTTAGCCACATATATTAAGCCTGTGCTACTGTTAGGAATAGCATTCTCTGTAAACAGGTTATTTGTGATTTGAGTATTAGAGTTTGAAGTCCTCACTGAATAATAGGAAGTACCTGCAAAAATATTACTTCTAACCGTGTCAGCCGTTCCCTGAAAGTACAAGACGGAAACCCCTTCAATAAAAAGATTTTCTTCAATGGTTACATTCGCTGTGCCACTTTCGGTATCCAAGAAACCAGCTGCCCCTTGTACTCTAAATCCCTTTATAACTGTACCATCAGCAGTACCAGTGAGGTCAAAGAAACCTGAACCTGTAATATCAATCAACTCTGAGCCCCCATCCTCAACAGGCATATAACCGGAGCCAATGATAACTAGTTTCTTGTCTACCTCTATCGCTCCTAAGTCTGCCGTAAAAGCATATTGATCGGGTTGAACACGGATGGTATCCCCGGAAGACGCAGCATCAACAGCTGCATGAATAGAAGTGAAATCGCCGGTTCCCGAAAGATCAACGATGTGTGTTTGCTGTGCGAAAAGTGTCGAAATGCTGCTCATTACAAGAACAGCAGCAAAAGCTATTTTTTGTATCATTTTGCCAAACGTTAAGTATTGTGGGTAATTCAATGCTTAACATATTTCAACGAACTTGAAAATGGCATACCCCATTCGGGGTATTTTCTAAAAAGCGTGAATGGCCTTTACGTTGCCCTGCTATTTAGAATTTATTCTTCTTTTTGCTTTAGCTTGTCCGGTATCACGATCCCTAACCGCTTAGCGCGCTCTCTCCATTTTTGGCGGGCCAGCTTTTGCATGTCTTCGATAGCGTCAATTTCATCTACAATCTCCATTCCCAGCAGCGTTTCCACCACATCTTCCATCGTCACCACTCCGGAAAGTCCACCATATTCATCTACAACTACTGCGATGTGTTCTTGCTTCTCCAGTAGCCTCTCAAAAAGGGTTCGGAGCGAAATAGTTTCGGGAATAATCAGTACTTCACGTTTAATTTCTCCTAATTTTTTAGCCTCATTTCCTTCAGAGAGATTATAGTACAGGTCATTCTTAAGCACATAACCGGTAATGTCTTCTTCATTTTCCCCAAACACCGGCATCCGTGAAACCCTGAGTTCTTCTTTCTGATTAAGAACTTCTTTGATCGTCAGGTCTTCCTGAAATTTCACAACTACAATTCGCGGCGTCATGATGTCTTTCACCCTAAGAGAACTAAAACGAATCAGGTTTTTAAAAATATTGGATTCTCCTTCTTGAAAGACACCTTCTTCAAATCCCAACTCTGCCATTGCGCTGAATTCTTCCCGGCTCACCGTTGGCTGCTTATCTTCACTCGACAGCCACTTGGTGATTCCTTTGGAAAGCATTACCAGTGGCCACGTTACATAAATAAGAATTTTGGTGGTCTTGGCAGCAAATCCGGATAACTGTTTCCAGTAGGTAGCCCCGAGAGTTTTGGGGATGATTTCCGAAATCACCAAAATAAGCAACGTGAGTACAGCTGACGTCACACTTACATAAGCGTTTCCAAATACTACCTGAGCCTGTGCTCCAACTCCGGCCGCACCTACCGTGTGGGCAATGGTATTTAAACTCAGAATAGCCGAAAGAGGTCGGTCAATGTCTTGCTTCAGTTCTCTTAGCAGTTTCCCTGCAGAAGATCCTTCGCGCTCCAGAACAGCTACAAAAGATGGCGTTATGGAAAGCAGAACCGCCTCGAGAATAGAACATAGAAAGGAAACTCCTATCGCCAGTATCAAATAAAAAATCAGTAAACTCATATCTTAATAACCGGCCTTCTAATATTCCTGCTTACAATTTTCTTGTAGCATCGTTAACACGTGTTGGAAGTCTTTAGGTAAATCGGAATCAAACTGCACCATCTCTCCGGTGGTTGGATGTTCAAATCCCAATGTTTTGGCATGAAGGGCTTGTCGGTCTAATCCGGTAAGCAGATTATGGAACATCGACTTACGGGAACCGGTATTTGGGCCATATCTCACCGATGTCCCTCCATAGGTTGGATCTCCAAATACATGATGACCAATGTGTGCGAAATGAACTCTAATTTGATGCGTCCGCCCCGTTTCCAATTTCACTTCAACTAAACTTAGATAATCAAAATACTCAAGGACTTTGTAGTGAGTCACAGCCGATTTCCCCTGACCTTCAGGTTTTACCGTCATCAGCTTTCGGTCTCTTTTAGATCGACCGATATCGCCTTCAATCGTGCCCTCTTCATCCGGTGTTCCCCAAACGATAGCCCAGTAAGTTCTTTCGACATCCTTTTCTTGAAAAAGTCCGCTTAGCTTGGCGAGTGTTTCATCGTTTTTGGCAACTACTAATAATCCACTGGTGTCTTTATCTAAGCGATGTACAATACCGGGGCGCAGGTTTTCGTCTTCTTCATCGCCAGCTAACTCATCAACATGATACATAAGTCCATTCACCATGGTGCCTGACCAGTTTCCGTATGCAGGATGCACAACCATCCCGGCTTCTTTATTCACCATGATGATATCATCGTCTTCATACACGATGTTCAGGTCCATTTTCTCAGCTTTCGCTTCTGGCGGGGGAGGCTTGGGGAGCTCGATGAAAATTTCATCACCGGGCTGCATGATATATGAGTTTTTTTCCTGATTTCCATTGACGCTTACATAGCCATCACTAATCGCTTCCTGCACTTTTGTTCGGGATGCATTCTCCACGAATGAGGTTATATATTTATCTAATCGAATATCAGTATGCTGTCCGTCTGGAACGGTATGTTCGTAAATCGTACTCTGCCGATCTTTGCCTGCTTTCTTTTCCATAGCCTAAAGGTACGGAGATTCAGCCTTCTTTTTTACTCTAATGAATTTTTGTAAGGAATTGGCTTGAACTCGCTCTTACTTAATGTTAAATGCTAAGTGTTAAATTTTAAATTAAAAACTATGGCATCCGAAAATGTAGTTTCTGATAAGAGTTTTGAGTTTGCTCTTTCTATTGTTCAACTTTATAAAAAACTAGTTGACCAACGTGAGTATGTTATTTCTAAACAGCTCCTCAGATCCGCAACCAGCATTGGTGCAAATGTAGAGGAAGCATCTGCAGCGCCAACAAAGAAAGATTTTGCTTACAAGATGTCAATTTCATCTAAGGAAGCACGAGAGACCAGATATTGGCTCAAACTATTGGACAGAAGCCAGATCGTAGAGTTAGATTACTCAAATTATATAAAAGACATTACAGAGTTAATCCGAATACTGACTGCTATTGTTAAAACTGCACAAAAACACTCGTGATGCCATTTAACACTTAGCATTTAACATTTAAAATTCTAACCTTTACAGATCAAATTCTTAATCTCCAATTTCCATGATAAAAAGCTTGCACATAAAAGACTTCGCCCTAATCGATGAGCTTGAGGTCGATTTTGAAGAGGGGTTGAATATTCTCACCGGGCAGACGGGTGCCGGAAAGTCGATCATAATCGGTGCGTTGAATATGATTTTGGGTGAACGGGCTGATACCGATGTCATCCGCCAGGGCAGAGACAAAGCTATTTCGGAAGCCACTATCCGCGTGGGTGAAAATTCAGAGCTGAAAGCACTGCTGGAAAAAAATGAAGTAGAATTCAGTGAGTATTTAATTCTCAGAAGGGAAATCAGGAACACCGGTAGCCGGGCCTTTATAAACGATACTCCTGTGAACATCAGCGTACTGAAGGCGGCCGGTGATTTATTGGTGGATCTTCATGGACAACATGATCATCAGCTATTGCTGAAGGAAGAAAATCATCTGGGAGTTATTGACGGTTTTGGAGAGGTAGATCCCGTGATGAAAGAATACAAAACGGAGTACAAGAAAATGACGGAGCTTCAGAAAGAGCTTCGAATACTTCGAAAAAGAGAAAACGAACTTCAGGAAAAAACAGAGCTCTACCGTTTTCAGGTTCAGGAATTAGAAGAAGCACGTTTAGGTGAAATTGATCTCGAGCAGCTGGAGTCAGAAATGAATCTACTGGATAATGCCGAAGTATTGGATCAAAAAGCGGGAGCTATTTCAGAGATGGAAGCTTCCGATGACGGTAATATCATTCAGCTGCTAAACTTCCTGAAACTTAATCTGGAAGATCTAGCCCGTATTGAGCCGGAGTTTAAAAACTATCTGGAAGAAATTAATGCAGCACGGGTCAGTGTCAATGAAGCCATTGCTTTTGCAGAGCGATATCGGAACAGCATCGAGTTCAACCCAAAAAGGCTGGAAGAACTGCGGCAGCGGCAGTCTGAGCTAAACCGACTTCAGAAAAAATATCAGCGGGACCTGCCTGAACTCATCAGTTATCTTCATGAAATTCAGCGTGAACTTTCCATAGCAGATAATTTTGATCTGGAAATTGAAAAGCTCGAGAATCAAATCCAGATGCAAGCCAAGAGGCTTAAAGAAAAAGCAACTCTGCTTCATGAAACACGCATCAGTATTGGGGAAAAGTTAGGCATCAAAATTCAGCAGGAATTGGAGAAAGTCGGTATCCCCCACGCAAACCTTGATGTGCGTGTAGACTGGCTGCTTTCCAACAATGGATTGATTGAAGTAAACGGAAAACAAATTGAATGCCATGAAAATGGCTGCGATGATGTGCGAATGTTCATCTCCACGAATAAAGGCGAAGAACCAAAACCGTTGGCTAAAATTGCTTCCGGTGGTGAAATCAGTCGGGTGATGTTAGCACTCAAATCGATCCTGGCCAAAGAGCAAAGTCTGCCAGTTATGATTTTTGATGAAATTGACACCGGAATTAGCGGGGAGATCTCTGAAAAGGTAGGAGCTTCCATGCGTAAGCTTTCCGAACATTGCCAGATTGTAGCAATCACTCATCAGCCACAGATAGCCAGCCAGGCCCATAAACACTACAAAGTAGCCAAAGGCGAAGAAGGGGGAAGAACGGTTACTCGTATCATCCCACTTTCTGATGAAGAGCATATCCACGAAATCGCCAGCTTAATGAGCGGAGCTGAAATATCAGAGTCAACACTTACCAGCGCCCGGGAATTGATTGAAAGAAATACTTTCAAGAATTAGGTGATAGTTTCAAGGTGATAGGTTTTAGTTCAGTTTACCCTAAAACCTAACACCTTGCCCCTAACTTCTATTTGACCAAAGTCATTTTATCGGAACCGAGCAGATATCTTTGTCCACTGGTAATTGCAATCACCTGATAGAAATAGATACCGGAAGGCTGATTTCTGAAATCCAGCTTAATTGAAGATTTTCCGGCAGAAGCATTCCCTGCAATTTCTTCAACCAATGCACCTTGTGCTCCATAGACTTTCACCTGGTACGAAATGGCTTCCGGTACCTCAAAGGATATATTTGTAGTGGGATTAAAAGGGTTGGGATAATTACTGTTTAACTTAAACCCTTCTGGAAGATCCGTTACAAATTCGCCGGATGTCGCTACTTCGTTCGCTCCTTCCGATATCCATTGACGGATTAATGAGATTTGATCCGCTGAAAGAGCTCCACCCTGTGGCATTCTAACCCCAAACTCCGGATTTGGCTCTATCTTATCTACCAAAGGACTAGCATCTGGTTGGCCGGGTATCACAATCAATTTATCGTATTGAGTACCTATACTTTCCATCGTGGCATTATAACTGGTAAGTGTAACCCCACTTTGCCCACCGTGACAGCTGGTGCAGCGGGAATTAAATATAGGCTGTATATCGTCATCGTAATCTACCTGAGCAAAAACCTCAGCGCTTGTACTGCAGAATATCAAAATCAAAAATGGTATCAACTGTTTCATAAGCTCTCTTTTTAGTGGATTGTTGACTTAAAATTACAATAATTTATTTAACATCAAACAATTATTTAGTCAAGGCTAAATATTAGATTTTCGTCAAATAAATCTACTTCTTTAAGAAAGGCTACGATATATAAGTTCCGCCGGATGGTAAGATTTAATATTCACCCCGTCTTTAATCTGATGCCGGCAAGAAAACCCCGGGGCACAAACCAGCGTCTCTTCTCTCTCTTTGAGTGATGGAAATAACACCAAGTTTCCTATTTCCTGAGATACCTCATAATGATCTTTCTCATAACCAAAACTGCCGGCCATTCCACAGCATCCCGTTTCCAGTACTTCTACGTCATAGCCTGAAGCCTCAAGAGCTGCTACGGTTGGATCATTTCCCACTAAGGCTTTGGCATGGCAATGTCCGTGTAAAGTCACATTCTGTTTTATGTTTTGGGGTGAAAGGCGATCTGCATTATTCGCTACAAACTCTTCAAACAAAAACGATTGTTTCGCCAGCTTTAGAGCTAGAGGAAGTTCCTTTTCAGAACACAACTCTAAAAATTCATCCCGAACGGTTAGTATTTCAGAAGGCTCAAGTCCTACCACAGGAATGCCAGCCTCAATATATTCCTCAAACTCGTTCAGCACTCTTTGGCATATCTCTTTGGCTTCCTCTAAAAATCCTTTCGAAAGTTGTGGCCGCCCCGTTTCCATGGCTTTTGGTATGATGACCTCATAGCCCATATTTTCCAGCACGTGCACAGCCGATTTACCAATCTCCGGATCATTATAGTTGGTAAATACATCTACAAAAAGGACCACCTTTTCGTCACTTTTAAGAGCGCCGTTTCTGCGATGCTTACTATACCAGCGCCGGAAAGGTTGATCAGCAAATTCGGGCAAATCCCGCCTGGAGTCGATTCCAAAAACTCTCTCCAATAACTGCTTCCCAATTCCTGATGCTGCCACCGCATTCGCTATTTTTGGGGTGATAGATGCCAGTGGGAATACTTTGGCTGCATCAGCAAAGAAACGTTCTTTTATAGTCGATCCCTTTTTCTTGTGCCAGCCATTCGTGAACTCCGCCTTCATTTTGCCCATATCCACATTGGCGGGACATTCACTTTTACAGGCCTTACAACTGAGGCATAAATCGAGAGCTTCCTTGAGTTCTTCGGATTCATATCCTTTAGGATCTTCCCCGGCAAAAACCTGTCGAAAAACATTAGCTCGTCCGCGGGTGGAATCTTTTTCGTCCCTAGTTGCCATATAAGAAGGACACATCGTGCCACCGCTTTCAGCTAGCTTCCTGCAGACTCCGGCTCCGTTACACAATTCCATTGCTGAACCAAAGTCTCCTTCTTTTCTCCAGGAAAATACTGTATCAGGTTTGGGCTTTTTATAAGATGGAGAAAACCTGAGATCGGCATCTACTGGTTTGGGCTTGACAATTTTACCGGAATTGAAAATATACTCAGGGTCCCAAATTTCTTTCACCTGTTGAAGCACCGGCAACATTTCTTCCCCTAAAATCTTTTTTATGTAGGGCGCCCGAACCCGACCATCACCATGTTCCCCGGAAAGCGATCCGTTGTACTTTTTGACCAGATCAGCTATTTCATCCGCCATCGCCTTCATCTTTTCCAACCCTTCTTTTTTGAAGAGATCGATCTGCGGACGAAGATGTAATTCCCCCACCGAAGCATGAGCATAGAACACACATTGTGTATCGTGCTTTTTGAGGATAGCGTTGAACTCATTGACATATTCAGGCAGGTCTTTCACACGGACAGCCGTGTCTTCACAAAAAGAAGGAGAACGACCGTCCTCGCCAAGTCCCATCAACAAACCAAGTCCTGCTTTTCGAAGATCCCAGACCCGCTTCATTTTATCCGCTTCGGCAATTATAGGGTATGCATAGCCAAGTGATTTTTCTTTCAGCTTTTCGGCTAAATGATTGGCTCTTTGGTGAAGCTGATCTAAATCATTGCCTTCAAATTGGGTGATCAGGATATATCGTGGCTCACCTTCTAAAAAGAATCTGTTTTTACGCTGCTCAATATTTCCTTTGGTTGCATCCATGATGATATGATCCACCAGCTCAACCGCCGCCGGTTCAAAACTCACAATATCCACGGCTGCCCGCATGGCTTCTTCCAGCGTTTCGAACTGAGGGACTACAACCAGTTTATGCTTATCCAGCGGACTCAAATCCAGCTTAGCCGAGACTGTCATCGCCAATGTCCCCTCGCTTCCACAAAGCAGTTCACAAAGATTGAAATTTCTTCCTTCGGGGTTGAAGGGCTGCATTTCACAAAGTTTATCTAAAGCATATCCCGTATTTCGTCGAATAATTTCTTTATGCGGATAGCTCTTTTCAATCAGCTCCCGGTTGCGCTCAATCAGCTTAAGCATAGAGCGATAGATGTGCCCTTCTAAGTTATCCAGCTTCTGCTTGGCTTCCAGCTCTTCCGGGGTGAGTGGTTTGAAGTGAGCGATGGATCCATCACTCAAAACAGCTTCGATTTCAAGCGTGTGTTCCCGGGTTGTTTTGTATTTGATGGAGAAAGATCCCGAGGAATTATTTCCGACCATCCCTCCAATCATACAGCGGTTGGTGGTGGCTGTATCAGGACCAAAAAGGAGCTGATGCTTTGCGGATTCCCGATTTAAGGTATCTCGGATTACTCCCGGTTGGACATGAGCTACTTTCGCTTCTGCATCTAAATTCAGGATGTCTTTCATGTGGCGAGACACATCCATAATTATCCCTCCGCCGGTGGTTTGTCCGGCCAGACTGGTCCCTGCACTTCGGGCGGTAATGCTAAACTTTTTCTCGTTGGCTTCCCGAACTAATCGCTGGATATCTTCCCCTGATTTAGGAAAAGAAACACCTTTTGGAAGCTCCTCATATAGCGAAGCATCCTGCGCATAAAGCTGTCGGGTAAGTAGGTCTCGTTGAATCAAAAAACTCCTGTATTTGGGAACAGGAGTTTGAGGTTAATTTCAATGAATTTCAATAATAAATGTGGATTAAATGGAATTCTTGTTCCGCCGCTCGGCTGCGAAACCAGTGTTTGAGGCAGAGCCTCTGGCAAGCATTACGGAGCAGAGCTCCGTAACGAGGTTCTTGGTTCTTGGTGAGTAGATCTTAGTTCTCGGCAATCCAGCCAGAAATAATGTCTAAAAACCCATCTATAAACTCTTTATCCAGCATGGCATATTCTGAAGCCATTCCGGTGTTTGCTTTTTGGAATAGGTGGTTGGCTTCCGGCAGGACTTTCACTTCATAGCTAATTCCGGCCGTTTTTAACGCTTCTTCAATTGGCGCTCGGTTCATTTCTTCGGTGACCTGCGTGTCTTTTTCTCCAAACACGACCAACACCGGGATATCTAATTCTACAAGATCTTCAGCGGGATCATAAAAGAGCAACGACTTGGTCTGCGGAGCGCCATAGTAAGTAACCAGTTGTTGAACCTGTTGCTGAACAAAAGTATCCACATCCGGAATTCCGGTTTTGCGCTCTTCGGGAAGCTTCTCCAATATAGATTTATAGTGATTCATATATGCCTTTTTTGCTTCCTCTACGCCTGATTCATCCCGGATTGCTGCCATCAACTCCTCCCGAAGATCAATTTCTTTTTCTACATCTTCTTCATCGTGAATCCCTTCCCCAAAACCTTGTTTCACTTGAAAACGAAGGATGTCTTTGAGTGGAAGTCCTGTTGAAGCCATCAAAATAAGCTGATCTACCGACTCATTTTCTGACGCCACTTTTCCGGCAACTACTCCGCCCTGACTGTGCCCCAGCAGAACGATCTCGCCAAAATTGTAGGCATTCATTTCACTAAGATGAGCAATAATCGATTCCACATCACCGGCTAGCATCTCCAGCGTGGTATTCATAAAGTTTCCGGTAGACTCCCCCATCTGTCGATCATCATATCTAAAACTGGCGATACCGTTGTTCTTTAAATGCTCAGCCATTTCCGCAAATATCTTGAACTCAAAAATATTGGAATCCCGGTTTTGAGCACCGCTTCCTGAAATCAGAATCACCAATGGAGCTTGCCCTTCACCCTCGGGATAGACCAGAGTGCCACCTATCTCTACTCCATCGCCTTGAATAACTAAGTCTGTTCCCTGCCCCGGTGCGGGTTCATCGCTGGTTAATTGTTTTTTAATTTCAAACGGAAAGGAAGCCGGGCCCTGAGAATAGGTTCCTGTAATTAAACTATCAGAACTAAAAGTCCCTTCAAAAACACCATCACCCGAACCGGTAAAAAAGGCGAATCGAACTGAATCTCCATCCTGTTCCACTATAGTTAGGTTCAACCCCATTGCTCCTTGCTGGGGAATATTGAGAGTGCCTGAAAAAGCACCCGCTTCTTTTTGTATGTCGAATTCCACAACCAGTTGTTGTGCCTGTATGTTAATAGCTCCTTTCCACTCACCCTCAATCGTTTGCTGAGCAAAAAGTGCTGAACTCCAGGTGATTAATGTGGCCACCAAAATCAATTTTTTCATCTCTACTCTCCCTTTGATTCTAACTTTTTGAATTCGGTATATGAATAGATAAGAGGCACCAGCACCATGATTGCTATAGATATCCCAAAGATAATGGCATTCACTCCTTCTGAGAAAACAAGCTTGGAGACTACAATGATGATCCCTCCCACCATCCAGATTTTACTTCCCAGGCGATGCGTCTTCTTCCATACAATTGGGCTTTCCAGTGTCCATGGGGTTCTCAACCCAATAAAATAATTGGGCTTCACGCTGTTCATATAATTCCCAAAGCCGATGAACAAAATTCCAACAGCAATAGAGACATACGAGTTTATATCAATGTCGGAACCGGTGACGATGAGCATCATTATGCTATACAAACCTACCATGAATAATGCTAGCACCAAACGGATAGCTGCTATGGGTTTTTGTGTTTCTTCTATTCTCTTCTTCGGATCAATTCCGGGCAGGAAAAGCAAACCCAAATAAATCACTAACCCCAAAGCTGGGAGCATATACAGGATAATCCATTTGGGACCGAAGTCGTCTGCCTCCCCCTGGAGATTAAAGTGCGTAGGAACGGTATCAGGCACCCGATCCGAAAGAATAAGAGAGACTACAAATGGGGCCAAAAGAAGAATTAATATCGGCCACTCTTTTTTCATCGCTTTCAGCATATTCATAGTCGAAATTATTTGTCGTTCATGAGTTTAAACAACCACTGGGTCACATCTTCAAGGCCCGTTGTGTTCAGTGAATAATAAATGAACTGTCCTTTTCGCTCGGTGTCTACCAGTCCTGCTTGCTTCAATATTTCAAGGTGATGAGAGATACTAGGTCTCGATATATCGAACGCTTCGGCAATCTCCCCTGCTGAAAGATCTTTGTCTTGCAGCATATCCAGGATTTCCCTCCGGGTGGCATCATTAAGTGCTTTAAAGAATGTATTCATTTAGATATTTAGATAACTATCTAAATAATAATTAAAAATTCGAGTAGTTCAAAAATTTGGTCTAATCTGTTTTATAGGATTATCTCATTTCGCGGCGTATGCCTGAAATCTGGATGTTAGTCCTTTATCAAGAGCTGATTTTAATACTACCATCCAGATCCCTGCCTTCGCAGGGATGACTTAATTCGAGGTAGTTGCCTTTTTTCAGATCCCGCGTCAAGTGCGGAATTATACATGTTAGATAATTCGATGACAGTTTTTTAGTTAAGGTACTTACTCAACAAGCGTTCGACCTCTTCTGTCTTTGCTGAATCAAGTTCAGCACAGGCTTCCTTCAACAAGGAGAAGGACGCGTTGATAAGATTTCTACGCTTTAACCCGGCATAAATGCCTTTAACAGGTTCGGACAAGTCTCTCCTTGAGAAGGAGAGATTTAGAGAGGTCGGAGTATAGGGCTTGGAATAGTTGCCGGGCTGTGCAACCTTCTTAGTTTTTAACTTTGGGCGTAAAGAAATAACTCAGAGATAGACCCGAATGTTCTTGGGCCTTAATCAAGCCAAAGCTCCTACAGCGAAATTAGCTTCTACTTTTTTAACGATTTCATCGCCGATGGCAAGTCCGGCGGTAGCTGCGGGACTTGGTGCATTCAGTACATGAATTTGACGATCTACTACTTCGAAGTAGAAGTCATCCAGGATCTCGCCATTGGGTTGAAGTGCCATTGCCCGTATTCCGGCTGGAGAAACTTTGAGGTGTTCTTCCTTAACTTCAGGAATCAATTTCTGTAATCCTTGAACGAATGCTTTTTTAGAAAATGAGCGCTTGTATTCATCCAGTCCCATGCGCCAGTGCTCTTTGGCCATTTTCCAGAAGCCCGGAAAATTAAAGGTCTCTGTAGTATCTTTTAGGTTGAAAGACAGCTTGTTATAGCCCTCTCGCTTGAAGGCAAAAACGGCATTGGGTCCGCATTCAATTCCTCCCAAAGCCATTCGGGTAAAGTGAACTCCCAAAAATGGAAATTCAGGATTGGGCAATGGATATATTAAATCTTTGACGAGGTATTCAGCTTCAGGTTTTAACTCGTAATATTCGCCTTTGAAAGGCACAATTTTTACCGGGGAATGAACACCCGCAAATTTGGCAACGTGATCGGAATAGAGTCCCGCACAATTCACCAGGAATTGTGTTTTAATTTTCTCGCCCCCAGCTTCAACTATAACTTCATTTCCTTTATTCGAAATATTTGAAACAGCACTATTGAATTGAACTTTTCCATTTCCTTCTTCAAGTAGACGCATCAATACACTGCACATTCCGGCATAATCAACAATACCTGAGCAAGGTACATGGATGGCGGCTACTCCTTTTACGTGAGGTTCAAGTTCATTAAGGCGTTTGGCATCAATCAACTCAATGCCTTCAATTTCATTTTTTAGTCCCCGTTCATAAATCTCTTTTAGTTTGGGAATCTCTTTCTCTTCAGATGCCACAATTACCTTGCCACATACTTCAATGGCAACGTCATGTTTTTTGCAAAACTCAACCAGCTGGTGCCGGCCATCCACACAGTTTTTAGCCTTATAGCTTCCCGGTTTGTAGTAGATCCCGGAATGGATAACTCCGGAATTTTTTCCTGTTTGGTGAGCGGCAACAATATCCTCTTTTTCTAAAACAAGGATTTTTGCATCAGGATATTTCAGTGATAATTTATAAGCGGTAGAGAGCCCTACTATTCCAGCTCCAACAATAGTAAAATCGTACATCATGGCTCAAAGATATCATTTATACATAAAAAAAGAGCCCTCAAATTTTTGAGGGCTCTTTTAAGTTTTATCCGATTAGGTTTTAACTATTGCCATTAGCAAAGTCTTCCCAATCTAATTCACCCTGAGGACGACCAATTTGAGAAGGAACACTACCACCGTCAATTGATGTATCGATATCGTCAAGTCGGTCATAGCGACGCATATCTACCCATCGGTGTCCTTCACCCCAAAGAGAGTAACGACGTTGCTTCAACACTTCGTCAATAATTGAGTCTTCATCAACAGGGCCTGTATAGGCACCAACTCCCCAAATAGTTCTGATAGTATTTAAAGCAGTTACTGCATCAGCAAGATTTGTTGCTCCACCTAATCGAGCGTTTGCTTCAGCATATATAAGAATGAGTTCTTCATTTCTTATGAATGGCATATCAGATGTTGCCGAAGCATACTTAGCAATTTGGTAATTTGCTGTGAGGCCTGAGATATCTGCGCTAGTAGCTGGGTTTGTTCGCTGCTCAAACATACGATCTATCCTTAAATCCCCTGCATCTGCTTCATTTATATGCGTTGGGCTGGGTACCATCAAGAGGTTTTGATCGGCATCAGGTACATAATAATATGGGTTGAATTGATCATTTCCTCCAGCAAAGGTATGTGCAGGACCTACCATCAGGTCAGCCTCTGTAGATGCATTCAGATTTAGGAATGAATCACCCAGAGCATCCAATGCATCTTGCCACTCCCCATCATAAATGGCTAGCCTTGCTGCAATAGCACGGTTTACTTCCAACATTGTAGCTGGTGTATTAAAGCCAGAAAAGCCATCTGTCAGTTCAAAATTGAAACTGCTTCCAGCATTCTGAAGCTGAGTTGCTCCATTATCAAGAATAGTTCTGATTTCGCCAAGAGCTTCATCATAACCAAGAAATGCCCCCGGTTCTAATGGTTCACTAAACGATACATCAACTCTGATTCCACCTTGATACTGATGTAATAAAGGAAACTGAAATTGATATCCTTTAATGGTATTGGCAAAACCAAGATATCCATTCTTCTGAGTATCGGTTACACTATTTGTGTTATTGATCGACTCAATCAGAAGGTTAGCTTGTCGTATTGCACCATATGGAGCTTCATATCCACTAGCATCAGCGAAGAAATTAGGATTTTGTTCTGCATCAATACTTCTGGTTGGTAGCTGTAACCAATCAATGGCAAATGTTGGGTCCGAAGTGTTGATGTAATATAGCTCGCGACTCATGGTCCCTGTTAAAGACCACCAATCAGCAGTGCCATTATTATAGTTTCGGTGAACTGATTCAAGGCCAACTACTAAATCTTGTAATTCACCAGGACTTGCGTTGTTAAGAACACCGGTTGTACTTGGGCTGTTTGGGTCAACAACCTCATCTACTTCAAGCAGATCACAGGAAATTGACATAAAAATCAATCCTGTTACTATAAATGTAGTTTTTATTAATCGTTTCATAATAATTTCCTTTTGAGTTTATAGGTCAACTTTTACGCTGAAAAGCACTTTCCGCGAGGTTGGGTAAGGTGTAATATCCACCCGTTGTGCCAGCGCACTTCTACCTGTTGCATTCACTTCAGGATCGTACCCATTGTAGTCTGTGAACATCAGAAGGTTAGTTCCTGATACTCCAACTCGCACGCCACTTAGCGTATTACCTACCGTTTTTTCTAAGAATGATGAGGGAACGGTGTAGTAAAGAGAAGCTTCTCTAAGTTTCACATAAGAGGCGTCTTTCATGAAAGAAAGGGTTCCTCCTTCACGCTGAACAACTTCATCATTGCTGTTAAAGTAATCAGCTGTATTTCCAGCTCCATCCGTCAACAATTGGGAGAGATTAATACCTTCTCCTCCTTTACTCCAATGCACGAGCAGACTTGCTCTAAAGTTTTTCAGGAAGGTAAAGTCGTTGGAAAATGACATCTGAAAATCGGGCTGTAAGTCACCCACTATTTCACGTTCAGCTTGCCCTGGTACAAAACCATAAATCCCTGTTGGTGAAACACCTTCTTCTAATCTGGCTGCACCGAAGGTTGGTGAAGCATAGAACGTATTTGTTTGAGCAGGAATAATTAGATCTGTCAACTCAGTGTCGTTCGTCCACCAAAGTATGCCGGAGTTCCATGTAAAGTCACTGTTTTGAACCGGTATAACATTCAGTCCAATTTCAGTACCTACATTTTCCATCTCAGCAGCATTGGTAGTTATGGTACCCACACCAGTTGATGGCGAAGGAACTAACGGTAAAATCAGGTCTTCAATGGTTTTATTGTATTGCGTAAACTCAAGTGAGACTCGACCCTCAAACAGGGAAAGGTCAACACCATATTCTATTTCTTTGGCTCTTTCCGGTTTCAAGTCAGGGTCAACGTCTGTTCCTGGGGCAACTGCACCACCAGAGGAACCAATGTTTGTTCCACCTAAACTTGAAAAGATAGCACCAAAGTTTGGCAGGCCACCTGTTTCACCATAAGCTACGCGCAACTTAAGCTGACTGACGTCCTCTACTGTCCAGAAGTCAAAATTTGTCAGGTTTGCCGCGAGAGAAGCTTTAGGGTAAAAATAGAACTCACTTTCATCTAAGTTCAGTGTTGACTTGTCCCATCGGCCACCAACAGTAGCAATCAGTTGATCAGCAAAGTTGATCTCTTCCTGAAGAAAAACACCTAAATCAGTAACCTCGGTGAAGTTCTGATTGGCTGTAACCTGAGCTGCATTCCCAACATTTGTTTGCCCAGGCAATAAGCCTTGGCCTCGAATTCGATCGAGTGAAATGCTTTGATCGTAGCGGGAAACACCTGCCTGAGTACTTAAGTCGAAATTGCCCAGATCGGTTCCCACGGTTGTATTAAATAAAAATACTGCCTGCAAGTTAGTATTAAGCACTTCTTGCGTTGTATGAATTACGTCACCGGGATTGATAGCCGCGGTACGCTGAAACTGCATAAATTCCGGAAAATAAATAATGGAATTAGCATTGGTATAATCAAGGCCTCCATCAACCTTAAGGCTGGCAAGGGAGGATTCATTTTGAAATAAATCTGCTTCTAATGCTACAGACTGCAAGAAGCGATTAACTTCCTGATTATTTGTTGCCACATCAATTAATCGAAGCGGGTTCTCACCAAAATATGGAGTATCAGGATAGGTACCATCCGGGTTTTGCTTAATAATATTATACGCATAGTTAGGATGTGCGGATAAGGAGTAACCTATCGACCCTCCGGTATTATTCTGGTTACCAGTGAAACCCCTGTCACTATCCGTATAAATGTAATTCGAATTGCTGGAAACGCGGAATCTTTGTGTTATTGAATGATCAATATTTGCTCGAATTGAGTTTCGCTCAAATCCGGTTTTTTTAATTATTCCGTCCTCAACATCAATACCACCTGAAATGTAATAGCGTGTTTTTGAGTTTCCACCTGATACACTCACCTGAGTATTATTTATTAGGCCAGTATTTCCATAAACCTCTTTTTCAAGATCTTTTACATTACCAGCAGCTTGTGCGTCATTAAGCCTTTGTCGTTCCCGAACTGCAGCAGCAGAACCAGCACCGTAGAAAGCATCTATTCTTTCCTCAGTCCAATCTGTTCTGCCAAGCAAATTTAAGGCATTGTTAAAACCTACTTCCTGCTTAATGGATACCTGAGTTTCTCCGGCAACACCTTGTTTGGTGTTAATAATGATTACACCAGCATTAGCTCTGGCACCATAAATAGCAGCAGCAGAAGCCCCTTTTAGTACTTCAATACTCTGAATTTCATCAGGGTTTATATCAGCAAGTCGGTTTGCAACATCATCCTGACTATTTCCACCGGCACCACTTACAGCAGAACGTCCGGTAGTAAGAAATTCATTATTCACATATACACCATCAATAATATAAAGTGGCTGAGAACCTCCGGCTCCCAAAGTACTTACTCCACGAAGCTGAACATTAAACCCACCACCTGGAGCTCCACTATATGATGTGATTTGCACTCCGGGAATCTTTCCCTGTAAGGCGTTATCAATGGTCTCCGGTTGTGTTCGCTCAGCTATATCTTCAGCTGAAATTGAAGCCACTGAATTTGCCAAGTTTGCCCTTTTAACAGAAGAGGCTAAACCCGTAACAACCAGTTCTTCAAGATTAGCAACATCAGCGCGCATCTCGACATCGAGGGTAACTTCCCCACTTGTGCCTGATACATCTACATTCTGAGTGACGTAACCAATAGAAGAAAATCGTAAACTAGTCTCACCTGAGGGTAATTCAAGAGTGTATTCTCCTTCAATATCTGTTGAAGTACCTGTATTGGTATTAGCGTCAAAAATAGTGACACCAACTAAGGTTTCTCCGGTTGCGGCATCTGTTACCGTACCGGATACTGTGTACTGAGCTATTGCTACCTGTGCACAAAAGAGTGTGACAGAAAGAACAGCCAGAAATCGTATATAGTAGCTTTTTTTCATTGTGTTCTCGTTTGGTTAGTAGTTAATTATGATCATTCTGAATGGAGATATGAAGCTTTCTCCGAACGACCATATGCTTATAAAAAATCATTAATAATTAATAAAAAATTAAACAATGACTGGTTCCACACAAAATAACATATTTAAACACAATTGCACGTAGATTCTAATGCGTTAATATCATGGCTTTAATTACTTAGATTTCTATTACTTAACACTTCAGGCTCAATCTATATCATGAGCTCACCCATTCACTTCATCTGTCTTAATCATACAAATTGTAGTGGAATCCTTTTTCCTTGGCTATTCCCCTTTTTTGAGAACTAAATCGTATCTTTATTGATTGTACTGTTATAATTCACATAAGCATTTTATGATCTACTTAAGAACTGCCTGTTCAGTTTTATTTTTAACAGCATTATTTGTTTCCTGTAATTCTAACGTCAGGGAAAATCCGCGTGATTTAACGGAAGAAGAGCAACGAATTGATAGTGTAATCTGGAATTCAAGTTTTCAAGACCTGGATGGAAATGAAGTTACCATTGCTGACCTTGAAGGAAAGGTGGTCCTAATTGATTTCTGGGAAACCTGGTGCGGACCTTGCTTACAGGTTTTTCCGGCTATGGACTCTCTACAGAATGAATACCCTGATGACTTTGTTGTATTAGCAGTGAACCTAACTAGTTCTGATACCATCGAGGAAGTTCGATCTTTTAAAGAGAAAAACGATTATGAGTTTGAGTATGTAGCCGATGCTAATGGAGTTGGCGATCAAGTAATATCCCTTGGCATCCCCTTTAAGGTATTTGTAGATCCACAGGGATATTTAATCAAAGCCGAACTTGGATTAACTGGCAGGGATTATCAAGACACCAAAGAAATTATAGAACAAAACAAAACATCATAGATATATGCCACAAGTAAAAGAACAAGAAAAACTAGCTTACAAAGTAAAAGATATTTCTCAGGCCCATTACGGTCGTCAGGAAATTGAACTCGCTGAAGCGGAAATGCCGGGATTGATGGCCATCCGTGAAGAGTACAAAGAAGAACAGCCTTTAAAGGGAGCTCGAATTGCTGGATGCCTCCATATGACTATCCAGACCGCGGTACTTATTGAAACTTTAGTTGACCTGGGCGCTGATGTAACCTGGTCTTCCTGCAACATTTACTCTACACAAGATCACGCTGCAGCCGCTATTGCTGAAGCCGGCATCCCCGTTTATGCCTGGAAAGGAATGACGGAAGAAGAGTTTGACTGGTGTATCGAGCAAACTCTTTTCTTCCCTGACGGAGAGCCTTTAAATATGATCCTTGATGATGGCGGTGACCTGACTAACATGGTCTTGGATCGCTACCCTGAATTAGTTGATGGTATCAACGGAATTTCTGAAGAAACTACCACAGGTGTTCTTCGCCTGATTGAACGTGAGCGAAAAGGCACACTTTCTCTTCCTGCGATTAATGTTAACGACTCTGTTACAAAATCTAAGTTTGATAACAAGTATGGCTGCCGTGAATCTGCAGCTGATGCTATCCGTCGTGCCACTGATGTAATGATGGCTGGAAAAGTAGCCGTTATTGCAGGTTATGGCGATGTAGGGAAAGGAACCGCTGCTTCACTGCAAGGCGCCGGAGCCCGTGTGATTGTAACTGAAATCGATCCGATTTGTGCGCTTCAGGCTGCAATGGATGGTTTTGAAGTGAAGACGATGGACAACGCCGCTGAAGAAGGCGATATTTTTGTAACCGCCACAGGTAACAAAGACATCATTAAAGACCGTCATTTCAAAAAAATGAAAGACAAAGCCATCGTTGGAAACATCGGTCACTTTGACAATGAAATTGACGTAGCTTGGTTGAAGCAAAACGCGAAAGAAGAGAATATTAAACCACAGGTTGATCTCTTCACCATGAATGACTCTGGTAAGCAGGTTGTATTACTTTCTCAAGGTCGCTTAATGAATCTTGGGAATGCAACAGGCCACCCTTCTTTTGTAATGAGTAACAGCTTTGCTAACCAAACTCTTGCACAGATAGCACTATGGAATCGTCCGGAAGAATTTGAGCCGGGTGTACACGTACTGCCTAAATCTTTAGATGAGAAAGTAGCGAGACTACACCTGTCCAAAATTGGTGTAGAGCTTGAAACACTTACTGAAGAACAAGCCGACTATATCGGTGTTCCGATTACAGGACCTTACAAATCAGATCAATACCGCTATTAAGATAAGTAGCTGACGATACTGATCTGTTTGATCAATTTTAATCCCACATTATTCATTTAATGTGGGATTTTTTTATTTATTCTTTTCGTGGAAGTATTCAGCAGCTTCATCCAGTGTACGGAAGTGATTAAATACTTTAATCAGTTGTGTTACCATTAACAGACTTTCAATCTTCTTATCTGCCTGACAAATAACCAATTCGCCACCAGCATTTTTCATAGTTGTCAGCCCGCCAATCAAAATCCCAAGTCCTGAAGAGTTGATAAACTTCACTTTTCCGAGATCGACGATAATATCTTTTTTATCGTTTTCAATGAGTTCGTGGAGCTCGTTCCTGAATTCCTCTGCATCAGGTCCGCCCATTAAATTCCC
Source organism: Balneola sp. (assembly GCA_002694685.1). Classification (NCBI taxonomy): domain Bacteria; kingdom Pseudomonadati; phylum Balneolota; class Balneolia; order Balneolales; family Balneolaceae; genus Balneola; species Balneola sp. The sequence goes on along the minus strand of NZMW01000002.1, from coordinate 123,337 downwards.
CTTAAACGTAATCACCACACAATTGTACCGTTCCGAAATGTCGTATTTCATAATCTTGATGCTTGTTTTAAAATGAAACTAAACAAACTAAAAAGTGGCATAAAAATCCACTCATCAATATTAAAGTTATAGTTTTGATATCAGATATTTTCTATTAGCTTATTTTGGCTACAGAATTGGGTACAAATGCTTCAGTATTATTGTCTATCGTCATAATCAAAGCACTTTCTTTAGCTAAGGGTATTTTTGGGGATTATAAATAGGTAATCCCTATAACAATCAGTGGCGTACAATTGGAGATTAGAATGGGGAAGCAGGAAGCGTCAGAGCTATTAAAGCAACGGGAAGCTGAATTAAGTGTAATCAACAGCATCCAAAAAGCACTGGTTGCCGAAACCAGTCTTAAAGGGATTTATGATTTGGTAGGGGGAAAAATCCGGGATTTGTTTGATGCTCAAATTGCTTCCTTATCTACCTTTGACTTTGATAACAACACAGAAGTATTCCATTACATCTTTGAGGATGGTGAGCGCTATTATCTTGATCCCCGGCCTATTGATACCTTTCGGCAAATACTAATCGACAATCATCAACTGATATACCTTGCTGAAGATGTTGATGCAAAGTGGACGGAGTTAACCGGAGAAGAGCCTTCTGTAATTCCGGGGACTAAACTCACCAAATCAGCACTATACGTTCCAATGACGATTGGAAGTGAAGTTCGTGGCTATGTTAGTCTTCAGAATGTAGATCGTGAACATGCCTTCAGCGAGTCGGATGTTCAGCTGCTCAGCACCATCACAAATAGTATAAGTGTGGCTCTGGAAAATGCCCGGCTCTTTGACGAAACCGAACAGCGGAATGCTGAACTGGCGGTAATCAACAGTGTACAGCAGGGGCTTGTAGCCGAAATGGATCTTCAGGGCATTTACGATCTGGTAGGCGACAAAATCCGCGACCTTTTTGACTCACAGGTTACCGTGATAGCTGAGTTTGATGTAGAGAATAAAATAGAACATTTCCATTATGTATTTGAAGATGGGAAACGGTTTTATCCCGACCCAAGGAAATTTGATGGCTTACGCGATGCCCTTATTTCTACTCAAGAATTAATCCATATTAATGACAACGCAGCTAAAACGATTAAAGAATATGGAGCAAGTGGCGAGGCGGCTCCGGGTACCGTGTTCCCCGAATCCATGGTTTATGTACCCCTCATTTTGGGGGATAAAGTCCGTGGCTATGTAAGTCTTCAAAATTTAGATCGCGAATTTGCTTTTAGCGATTCAGACGTCCGCTTATTGAGTACGCTTGCCAACAGTATGAGTGTGGCTCTGGAAAATGCCCGGCTGTTTAATGAAACGGAGCAGCGAAATGCAGAACTGGCCGTAATTAACAGTGTTCAGCAAGGACTTGTAGCTGAAATGGATATGCAGGGGATTTATGATTTAGTAGGTGAAAAAGTCCGTGTTCTATTTGATGCCCAGGGGGTGATCATTGCAACCTTCAATCATGAAACGGAGCAAGAACATTTTCAATACGCTTTTGAGAATGGGGAACGGGTTGAGCCCAGCCCCCGACCGTATGATAAAATTCGGAAGCGACTTATCAGCACCCAAAAGCTGATTAACATCGAGGAAAATGCTAAGGAAGCCTACACTACTATTACCGGAGAAGCTCCACAGGCCGTTCCGGGAACCACCTTCCCAAAATCGATGCTATATGTCCCTCTTAAGGTTGGGGATGTTGTTCGTGGATACGTAAGTCTTCAAAATATTGATAAAGAACATGCTTTTAGTGACTCTGATGTTCGCCTTTTAAGCACGCTTGCCAACAGCATGAGTGTGGCACTTGAGAATGCCCGCCTCTTTAATGAAACGGAACAGCGTAATGCAGAATTAGCTGTAATCAATAGCGTGCAGCAGGGACTTGTAGCTGAGATGGATATGCAGGGGATTTATGACCTTGCCGGAGATCAGATCCGTAAGGTCTTTGATGCTCAGGTGGTAGGCATCTATACCATTAATGTAGAAGAAGGAATGGAATACTTTAAGTATCTCTATGAAGATGGAAGCCGAATTTATCCATCTCCCCGAAAACTCGATAAGGTTAGAGAACAGCTCATAGAAACCAAGGATCTCATACTTATTAATGAGGATCTTTCTGCCAAAGTTGAAGAAATTACAGGGAAAGTTGCGAAGGCTGTTCCCGGCACCAAACTGCCAAAATCTATCCTTTTTGTTCCAATGGTGGTTGGCGACATGATTCGCGGTTATGTTAGTCTTCAAAATCTGGATAAGGAGCACGCTTTCAGCGACTCCGATGTGCGATTGCTCAGCACGCTGGTGAATAGCATGAGTGTTGCTCTTGAGAATGCCCGGCTTTTCAATGAGACGAACCGACTGCTTGCCGAAACTGAACAACGAAATGCTGAATTGGCTGTCATCAACAGCGTACAGGAAGGCTTGGTGCGGGAAATGGATATGCAGGCTATTTACAGCCTCGTTGGGAATCGAATATGTGAGGTACTGAATACTCAAACCATGCTCATCCGAACCTTCGATCATGATAAAGAAATTGAAGCCTGGGAATACGCTATCGAAAATGGAGAGCGACTTTATATAGAACCCCGTCCGTTTATTTGGGCCAACAAGCACCTCATCAAAACCAAGGAAGCGTTACTAATTAATGAAGACTACATAGACACCGCAAAGAAATATGGGGATACCGAAAGCGGTGTAACGAAAGGCCTGGCTCCTAAATCAGCTATCTTTGTGCCCATGATTGTTGGTGATAAAGTTATGGGATCCATCAGTTTGCAAAATGTTGAGAAAGAGCATGCCTTCAATGAATCTGATGTAAGATTACTCACAACACTTACCAACAGTATGAGTGTGGCCCTGGAAAATGCCCGCCTCTTTAATGAAACCACCCGATTACTTGCAGAGACTGAACAACGTGCTGCTGAGCTTCAAACCGTAAATAGCATCAGTAAGGCGATTGTAGCCCAGTTGGAAGTGGATGCTTTATTTAAGCTGGTTGGTGAAAAAATGCGAGATACTTTTAAAGCGGATATTGTATATCTCGCGATCCATGACCGGAAATCGGACATGCTTCATTTCCCTTATTACTACGGGGATAAAGCTGAATCCCGTCCATTTGGAAATGGGATTACCGAGAAAATTATTACCAGCAAAGAACCGTTGCTTGTAAACCATGATCTGGATGAAACCTACGACAAGATCAAGGCCGAGAAGAAAGGTGAAATGGTGGAGTCCTATCTCGGGGTTCCAATCGTAGCCGGCAAGAAATCACTGGGCGTAATCAGTGTGCAAAGTAAAGAACAGGAAAATCGGTTTAGTGAATCAGATCTTCGCCTCCTCTCCACTATCGCCGCTAATGTAGGTATTGCCGTTCAAAATGCAGAGGCCTATCAAAAACTTCAGTCTGCCTTAAATGATTTACGTGCCGCTCAGGAACAATTGGTACAACAAGAGAAGCTGGCATCATTAGGTCAGCTTACCGCAGGAATTGCACACGAGATAAAAAACCCTCTCAACTTTGTAAACAACTTTTCAGATTTAAGCATTGAACTTATTGCTGAAGTCCGTGAAGAGCTCGCCAAGTTTAATGAGAAATCAGAGGATGTAGATGATATCCTGAATGATATCGAGATGAACCTCAAAAAAATTCACCAGCATGGCACTCGTGCCGATGGTATCGTGAAATCCATGCTTCAGCATTCCCGCGGCGGAAGCGGAAATATGGAGCCGGTAGATTTAAATCAGTTGGTAAAAGAATATGTAAACCTTGCCTTTCATGGGATGCGGGCAAGTAAGAATCCTATCAACGTAGATATTGATGTACAGCTTGAAGATAACGTCGGAAAAGTGCCGATGATCTTTGAAGACTTCAGCCGGGTGATCCTGAACTTATGTAATAATGCTTTTGATGCCATGAGGGATAAGCTGAAAGCGCTCAAAGATTCCGACGAAAATTATAAGCCAAAGCTCACGGTAACTACAAGCAAAGCAGGTAACTCCATTACCATTCTTGTAGAAGATAACGGGCCGGGAATTCCGGAGCATCTTAAAGCACAGGTTCTTCAGCCATTCTTTACTACCAAAAAAGGAACCGAAGGTACCGGCCTCGGTCTTTCCATCACAAACGATGTTATAAAAGCCCATGGCGGGGAGTTAGACCTCTCCTCCGAAGCCAGTAGCGGAACTACATTCATTATTAAGATTCCACAAAGCTAATTATTGATGGAAGTCTTTAAGATGAACGTATTAGATGAAGCTTATGAATAATTTATTTCTTTTCCTTATTTGCTTCTTATGGACTCCTTCAGCTCAGGATTCATCGGTCGTTGAGCTATCAAAAAATATGTTTGAGAGTCATCAAAGATTAAATCTTGCTTCACTGGATGGATGGATTTTTAAAGAGGGAAATTCCCCTAACAGAGCTGATCCGGAACTCGATGTTTCAGATTGGAAGTCTTTCCGGCCGGTAGAGTTGTCTGCAGAAATGGAAGATGGAACCGGTCGTCTGGAGGGTTGGTTCAGGATTTCCTTTAAACTTGACAGCACCTTCTCTGGAATGCCGCTTGCTATCAGTCGGGATTTATGGGCAGCGACTGATATTTATTTAAATGGAAAGTTATTCCATTCCTTTGGGGATACTGGAAATCCCTATTCCGCCTACAATCCTTACCTCGAGTACCCGGTACCCATTGAATTAGAAATTGGAAAGGAATACATCATGGCAGTTCATTTCGTTGATTATGAGACCACTTTTACTCAGCGGGAATTACGGTTGAAACCGGTATACCTTAAAGACTTCCTTAATCTGACTGGCCCGGAGTATGATGACTTTGTAACCAATGACAGACGCTCGGCATATGTTTTTGGCGCCCTGACCATATCCATCAGTTTTCTGCTCTTTTTCCTTTTCTGGTTGCTCGTATTTCTGAATCCGAAGCAGAGCATTTTTAAGTGGATCGCCTGGATGACCACCTTTACCCTATTGGCGGCAATCGGAAGCTTCTTCCAATTTTTCAATGAACTAAGCTATACCGAGGAAAAAATACGGTTCATCATCGTCATATCTTTACAGCCTATTTCCACCATATTCGGCTTGTTAATCCTTGAATGGTTGTTAACCTCCAGGGTTTCAACCTTTGTTAAGTCTCTGGTAGTTGCCATTTTGGTGACTAACTTATTCGCTCATTTATTCTCCATATCCTGGCCTTTTGGGGTCGCCTTCTTTACGATGATCGGATATTATACCTATCTGATTGTTCAATATAAAAACCAGATTAAGGGTTCTTTATGGGCGGTGGTAGCGGCCATGATATTCCAGGTGGTCGTAGCCTCTATATATATAACGGTCCATAAATATTCCTTGGATCTTTTCAATGAGTACGACAAACTCATGACTTCCATGCTTCAGCTGGGGACCCCTTTATTGCTATTGGGCTATATATCTATTCGATTCAGGGAAACGCTCGATTCCGTTAAGGAAGAAGCAGATAAAGTGCTTAAAGTTACAGAGGAGAAGAAAGAGCTTCTACAGAATCAGAATTTGATTCTTGAACAACAGGTAGAGACTCGCACCAAAGAGCTTAAAGATTCTCTTGAGGAACTCAAAGCAACACAGGATCAACTCGTTCAACAAGAAAAACTAGCTTCCCTCGGCCAGCTTACCGCAGGTATCGCCCATGAGATTAAAAACCCGCTGAATTTTGTGAATAATTTTTCCGATTTGAGCATAGAGTTGATTGAGGAGACAAGGGAAGAGCTGTCAGCTTTCAGACGTCAGCTCTCAGAGGGAAAAAATGCCGATATAAATCAGGAAAATTCCCCCTTTGAAGGGGGACGGGATTTATCCGCTGATCAATCACCGGGGGATGTAAGCCATCTGGATGAAGCCCTTGAAATCCTCAACGACATCGAAACCAACCTCCGCAAAATCCACCAGCACGGCACACGCGCCGACTCTATTGTTAAATCCATGCTGGAGCATAGCCGGGGCGGTTCCGGGAAATTAGAACCGACTGACCTAAACAGCTTGCTCAAAGAATATGTGAACCTGAGTTTCCATGGCATGCGCGCCGGTAAAGATCCTATCAATGTAGACCTTCAATTTGATTTCGATGAATCCATTACAGTAGTCCCACTGATAGCTGAAGATTTTAGCCGGGTGATTATAAATCTGAGTAATAATGCTTTTGATGCGATGAGGGAGAAGCTGAATTCAAAAGAATACAAACCGAAGTTAACGATTCGAACCCGGCAAACTGATTCCGGCACTACTATTGAAATACAAGATAATGGGGGCGGTATTCCGGAGGAGATGAGGGACAAAATTATGCAGCCGTTTTTTACGACAAAGAAAGGCACGGAAGGTACAGGGCTTGGGCTTAGCATCACCAATGATATTGTAAAGGCCCATGGTGGGAATATGGACATTCGCTCAAAACCGGGACAAACGGTTTTCACTATCAAACTTAACGGGTAATTCTATGCTGAAATTCTTCCGCACCATCCGAAAAAAATTAATGGATAGCCCATGAAACTAAGTCAACAACAGATTATAGAGGGCTTCGTATGGACGCCGTGAGAAAAAATTTATTGGAAGAGACCTATGAACGCATCATCAATGTTGGGCTTTGCATCGTGCCCTATGAAGATTTATCAGATATCGCTGCCCCTGAACTGATGTTTTTTGGCACTACCAAAGATGAAAAGGTTTTCTCATTCAGCGAATTGGACGCGATGTTTAAATCTCAGTACGAACAGATGGACGGATTTGTGAATTCACTTGATCGCAAACGACTTTTCACTCGAACATCGAATGATGGGAAAAACGCATTTATCACAGAAGAAGTAACCCTTACCATGACTTCCCCCGAAGAAGTGAACACCATTTTTATGAGGTGCAGCTGCGTAATGGAATACATAGTCAACCAGTGGAAACTAACCCACTTGCATGCCTCAACTCCGGTAGATACAGAGAATGATCACTGGCACATGGAGGAGTGGAAACGGGAAAATGAGAAGCTTCAAAAGCTCGTTGATCAACAAACAGCAGACCTTCAAGACAAATACAGGGAGCTGGAAATCGAAGCCGCCCTGGAACGCGTACGTGCCCGAACGATGGCGATGCAGCATAGTGATGAGCTGATGGAAACATCAGAGCTAATGTTTGAACAGATCAAAAATCTGGGCATCGAACTTTGGTCATGTGGATTTAGTCTTTGGTATGATGATGACAGTTACTTTCTGGGATACAACCCCGGCCCGGATGGAAAAATGGGTGAGCCTCTCAGAATACCGCTGACAGAGGACGACTTTTTTACAACCATCCGCGAGGCGAAACGCAGAGGTGACGAGTTCCTTGTTTTTGAATCCGAGGGAGATTCCCTGAAGGAAACCTACCGTTATATGGATACCCTGCCGGTTGTGGGAGAAACGATGCGCGGTTTTGTTGAAGCCGGATATCCCCTGCCAACCTACCAGGTAACACACTGTGGGTTCTTTTCAAATGGACATTTGATGTTCATCTTACAAGAGAAAAACCCTGAAGCTACCGAGATCTTCCAGCGATTCACCAAGGTCTTTAATCAAACCTATACCCGCTTCCTGGACCTCCAAAAAGCCGAAACACAGGCGCGGGAAACAGAGATTGAGTTGGCATTGGAAAGGGTTCGTGCCCGGACGATGTCAATGCAAAAATCCGAAGAACTTGCAGATGTAGCATTTGTACTCTTTGAACAACTAAGAGGATTGGGCGGTAATCTTTGGGGCACCGGCTTTGGATTGTGTAAAGAAAATAGAGACAAGGATGAGTTTTGGTTCGCTAACGAAAACGGCGTCTTCCCTCCTGTTTCTATTCCAAACACCGTGGATCCTGCTCACAAAAAAATGTATGATGGATGGAAAAATGAGATAGAATTTCTGGCAATTGAAGGAACCGGACAAGAACTGAAAAACCATTACGAGTACATGATGACACTCCCTGAGGTCAGGCCGTTTTTCCAGAAGATCCTGGATGAAGGACTCTCTTTTCCGGAATGGCAGCAGTGGAATGCCGCCTATTTTACACACGGCTACCTGTTAATTATTACGCTCGAACCGTATTCGGATCAGGAGATCCTTAAACGATTTGCCAGAGTCTTTGATCAGACCTACACACGCTTTTTGGATCTGCAAAAGGCTGAGGCACAGGCGAGAGAAGCCCAGATTGAACTATCAATGGAGCGCATTAGGGCACAAGTTACATCTATGCAGGAATCTTCCGACTTGCTGGATATTGTGGTGACTATGCGGACTGAATTTGTGAATTTGGGCCACGAGGCTCACTATTTCTGGCATATGCGATGGCTGACGGATCACTATAAAAAAGCGATGACTTCGGGTGACGGTACAAAAATTGGAATGGTGATGACTCTTCCCCGCCACATTCACGGTGACATTGAGCCTGTTGCAAAATGGGAGAAAAGCGATGAATCCACTTATGTTTTAGCCATGGAGGTAGATGAGGCTGTCGATTATATAGATAAGATGATCACATTGGGGGACTTTGAAAAGGTAGATCCGCAAGCGCCCACGCTGGATGATATCCGGCACATCGGCGGACTCACATTCATCATGGCCCGTACTACGCACGGTGAAATCGGCTACAGTTTACCCGGTGTGGTTCCAAAGCCTCCAACAGACGCCCTGGATACATTAGTAAGCTTCGCTGGTGTTTTTGATCTCGCTTACAAACGTTTTGAGGATTTGAAAGCTGCCGAACAACAGGCCCTTCTGATCCGTGAAGAACGCGATCGTCTGGAGATTGCACTGAAGGAATTACATGCCACTCAGGATCAGCTTATTCAGCAGGAAAAATTAGCCTCACTTGGACAACTCACGGCCGGTATCGCCCATGAGATAAAAAACCCGCTGAACTTCGTAAATAATTTCTCGGATTTGAGTGTGGAGCTGATTGAGCAAACGAAAGAAGAGCTTTCAGCTCTTAGCGATCAGCTCTCAGCGGAGGACCGGGAGAAGGTGGATGAAGTTCTTGAAATCCTCAGTGATATTGACTCAAATCTTCGCAAAATCCACCAGCATGGCACGCGCGCTGATTCTATTGTGAAATCCATGTTAGAACACAGTCGTGGTGGTTCAGGCAAAGTAGAGGCTACTGACCTTAATTCTTTATTAAAAGAGTTTGTGACCCTGAGTTTCCATGGTATGCGGGCGGGTAAAGATCCTATCAATGTAGATCTTAAATTTGATCTCGATGAATCTATTACAGAAGTCCCACTTATCGCGGAAGATTTTAGCCGGGTGATTATCAACCTGAGTAATAATGCTTTTGATGCGATGAGGGAGAAGCTGTCAGCTGACGGTGGACAGCTTTCAGAAAATCTGGGGCAAAAATATAAGCCTAAACTGACCATCCGCACTATCAAAGAGAATCAAGCAACTTTCATAGAAATTCAGGATAATGGATTCGGAATCTCTGAAGATATAAAGGACAAGATTCTACAGCCTTTCTTCACTACCAAAAAGGGGACCGAAGGAACGGGGTTAGGACTTAGCATTACCAATGATATTATAAAAGCGCACGGTGGAAGTTTAGAGGTTACCACCAAACAAAATGAGGGTACAACCTTTACTATTAAACTGCCCACAGGTGGGTAAAAGATGACATTTCGTATTAACCATTTCCTGATAACAGGACTACTGTATCTGTTCTTCTCGTCTTCAGTTTTTGGGCAAGCTGAGCAGGAAGAAAAGCCTACCATTTTGAGCAGTGAGGCTCCTACCCTTCGTTTTGAACATATAGGGTTGCAAGAAGGCATGAATCAAGCCAGTGCAAATACCATTATGCAAGACAGCAAGGGCTTCCTTTGGATAGCTACTCAGGGTGGCTTGCATAGGTATGATGGCCATGAATTTAAAGTATATAAACAAACTCCTTTCGATACTGCTTCCATTTCCGAAAGCTGGGTATGGGGGATGGCTGAAGCATCCAATGGCGATATTTGGGTTGCTACCGAAGCGGCCGGCCTTAATCGTTTAGATCAAGCAACCGGGAAATTCACTAAGTATTTTCATGATCCCGAGGACTCTACTTCTATCTCCAGCAACAGTGCTTTTATGCCTTTTGAAGACAGCCGCGGCAACCTTTGGGTAGGCACCTTTGGCAGTGGCCTAAATAAAATGCCTGCCGGTAAAGATGGTACATTTATTCGATACGCTCATGATCATGATGACCCCACCACAATAGCAAGCAGTACCGTTTTTTGGATTAGTGAAGACCAAGAGGGTTTTATTTGGGCTGGAGGCACCAACGGTATTTCAAGAATTAATATTGATACGGAGGAAATCACCCGGTTTTTACATAATCCGGATGGTAGAGAGTTTTATGGGGCTCCGCACAACATTCTCGGTCAATATATTTCTCCTACAAAACCCGGTGCCCTTTGGCTGGCTACCGGAAATGGTTTAGTCTATCTGGATAGTAAGACCGGTGATTTTGAGCGATATCTTATTGAGCCAAATGATGGTGAAAATATAAACCCACTTAACTTCATACACGAAATTGTTCCTGATCCAGACAACCCCAATATATTATGGGTAGGTGGCCCCGGTACAGGAATTGCAAGATTTGATCGGCTTACTCAAGAATTCACCTCCTACCGCAATAACCCAAGAGATCCCAATAGCCTCAGCGATAATTTCGTTTCTTCCCTGTTTGCTGATCGCTCAGGGACTATTTGGGCAGGAACAGCTACTAAGGGACTTCAAGCATTCAACCCCGGCGCAGTTAATTTCACTCATCTAAAAAATGATCCTGATGACGACCAAACTATATCCCCGGGTATTGTTTGGGGGGTTTATGAAGACAAAAAAGGAACTCTATGGGCAGGTACTGATATCGGTGCTAGTGGGGATATTCTGACGGAATTTGATATTAATTCCGGAAATACCTCTCGCTATACATTTGACCCTGATGATTCTACTTCTATTATATTCGGATCTATAAGAGTTTTTCATGAAGGTAATAATGGGAATTTTTGGATAGGTACCAGTGGTGGGCTGAATTTGTTTAACCGAACCACTAAGAAATCTACCCGATTTCGACATCCCCCAGTTGATGGAAATCAAGGGCGAAATAGTCTTTTTGCGATCTTACCTACAGCGGCTGATCAAGATATGCTTTGGATTGGCAGTATTGGCGGCCTCGATCGTTTTAACTCAAAAACGGGAGAGTTTGAGCACATCAAACTTCCGAAAGAAGAATTAAATACAGAATTCGGTCCTGCTGTACTGAGTTTGCATCAAGACCAGGACAGCATTCTTTGGGCAGGAACCACATTGGGCTTATTACGAATAACCCCGGATGGGAATGCCACCATTGCCTCCACCTATAACCCAACCGATACTTCTACCATCAATCACAACCAGATAGCAAGTATTACCCAATTAGAGAATGAACCGGATATTCTTTGGTTAGCAACATCAGCCGGCGGATTAAATCGCTTCGACATCAACACAAAAACAGCCAAGCATTACACAGAAAAAGATGGTCTTCCCAATAACGCTCTTTATGGTTTATTGGTTGATAGTAAAAACACCCTTTGGATGAGCTCCAACAATGGCATTTCAAATTTTGATCCTGCTACCGAAACGTTCAGAAATTATGGGCTTGATGATGGACTTATGGCACTTGAATATAGCCAGAACGGCTACTTTAAGGGGAGTAATGGGGTTATGTATTTTGGGAGTGGTGAAGGCATCACGGCATTTGTACCTGAGCAACTCCATGTAAATGAAATACCGCCACAGGTAGTATTATCGGATTTTAAAATTTTCAACGAGTCTGTTATTCCCGGTCCTAATTCTCCACTTAAAAAATCGCTTAGCGAGACTAAAAAGATCACCCTACCCTACAGTCAAAATGAAGTGACTTTTGATTATGTAGCTCTCCATTTTGCCAATCCTGCCGGTAACACTTATTCCTATCAGCTGATAAATTTTGACGAAAGCTGGGTTGATGCCGGAAATAAACGATCCGCAACCTATACCAACCTGCCGGAAGGAACTTATACCTTTCATGTAAAAGCGGCGAATGCAGATGGTATCTGGAACAACGAAGGGGCTTCTATTGATCTCACCATTCTTCCACCTTGGTATCGCACCTGGTGGGCTTATGGTTTGGGATTAGGTATGTTAGGGTTTATGGCTTTCGGGGTAGACCGTCTTCAGCGAAGCCGAATTTCAAAAAAAGAACTGGAAAGGCAAACGTTACGCGAAGCTGAACTTCGTGCTGAAGCAGAAAACAAACGCCGCTCAGATACCGAACAACTAAGCCAGATTGGGCAAGCCATTACCTCTACCCTTTCTGTAGAGAAAATTATTGAGACTGTTTATGAAAATGTGAATTCCATAATGGACGCTTCCATTTTTGGCGTTGGGATTTATAATAAAGAACGAAATCGACTTGAGTTCCCGGCTACTAAAGAGAAAGGAAAAATGCTCTCACCATTCGTCAATAATCTTGATGAAGAACGGTTGGCCGTATATTGCTTCAAAAATAAAGAAGACATCATTATTGGCGACTATACGCAGGAGTATAAAAAGTATGTTAAGTCATACACCTCTCCGATTGAAGGAGAAGAATCTCTGTCTATCATTTATTTGCCGTTAATTCAGCAGGGGCGTATAATTGGCGTAATCACAACTCAAAGTTTTAACAAAGATGCCTACACCCCATATCATGTAAACTTGCTGAAAAATCTCGCCACCTATGCAGCCATCGCGTTGGATAATGCCTCTGCTTATCGAAGGCTGAATTCAACCTTGAGTGAACTTCAGTCCATGCAGCAACAGTTGGTACAGCAAGAAAAACTGGCTTCCCTGGGGCAGCTAACCGCCGGTATTGCTCATGAAATTAAGAATCCGCTTAACTTCGTGAATAATTTTTCAGAGCTAAGTGTGGAGTTGATTGAGGAAGTTAGACATGAAATTAAAGATTTAAGACCCAAGGGTAAGTCCCCCTTAGAAGGGGGAGGTTCTTCATCTGAAGATGAAGAACAGGGGGATGTAAGTAAGGTGAACGAAGCACTGGAAATCCTCAACAACATCGAAACCAACCTCAAAAAAATCCATGAACATGGTTCCCGCGCTGACAATATCGTAAAATCAATGTTAGAACACTCACGGGGCGGTTCAGGCAAAAAAGTTCCTACCAACCTTTCAGATCTTGTTAAAGAATTTGCCAACCTCTCTTTTCATGGAATGCGAGCAGGCAAAAACCCCATTAATGTAGATCTGGAATTTGATCTCGACGACGCTGTTGGTGACATCCCTCTAATCGCTGAAGACTTCAGCAGGGTAATCGTAAACTTATGCAACAATGCCTTTGATGCCATGAGGGATAAAACGAAAAGCGATGCTGATTACAAGCCGAAAATCATCTTCCGAACTAGAAAGAAGGACGGAAAAACTATGCTCGAAATTGAAGACAACGGCTCGGGAATGAGTCAGGAAGTGAAAGACAAGATTCTGCAGCCTTTCTTTACCACTAAAAAAGGAACGGAAGGTACAGGGCTGGGGCTGTCTATCACCAACGATATTATCAAAGCTCACGGTGGCACATTAGAAATCGAAACAAAAGAAGAACAGTTTACTCGCTTTAGAGTATATTTAACTTAATTAGGGAAGGGTACGAAATATGAAATTTTTAGTAGTTGATGATGAACGGGATGTAGAGATGCTATTCCGGCAGAAATTCCGCAAAGAGGTCAGACAAGGATTAATTGAATTGGAATTTGCCTTCTCCGGCAGCGAAGCTCTCGAACTTCTTGAGAGCAAACAACCCCCTGATGTAGTCTATATCTTCTCTGATATTAACATGCCGGGTATGACCGGCTTTGAGCTTCTTGAAGCCGTTAAGTCACAGTTTCCACAAATAAAGGTCAGCATGATTTCTGCCTATGGGGATGATGAAAATTATGAGAAAGCCATCAACTCTGGGGCAAAAGAGTTTTTCACTAAACCCATCAATTTTGATTCTTTAAAACAGGAGCTTCACCAACTTCTGGACGAAAATAAATAATATTAACAGTTAGGGCTACAATTCTATGCGACAGCACAAAATAATGGTGGTTGATGACGAGCCGGATCTGCAAATGCTTATTTTGCAGCGCTTCAGAAAACAAATCAAAGAAGATGTATATGATTTTTGTTTTGCTGAAAACGGGGAAGAAGCACTGGATATGCTGCAGGAGTCAAATGATATAACGCTTGTTCTGTCTGATATAAATATGCCTAAAATGGACGGGCTTACCTTTTTAGCTGAAGCTCAGAAATTGAATAACCCCGTTCTTAAAACGGTGATTGTATCTGCTTACGGCGATATGGAAAATATCCGTACCGCTATGAATAGAGGCGCTTTTGATTTTGTTACCAAACCCATCGACTTCAAAGATCTTGAGTTAACGATCAAAAAAGGACTTTCTGAGATCAAATATCTCCTTGAAGCAGGAGAACAAATGAAGACGCTTGAATCCGTACAAACGGACCTTGAGACAGCCGCTCGAATTCAGCAAAAAATGTTGCCCCAGGTATTCCCTCCCTTCCCCGATCGCAAAGAGTTTAGTATTTATGCTGAAATGCATACCGCTAAACAAGTAGGTGGAGATTTTTATGACTTTTTTATGCTGGATGAACATCGGCTTGGCTTTCTCATTGCGGATGTTTCCGGCAAAGGCGTACCTGCTTCTATTTACATGGCCGTCTCCAGAACAATGATTCGATCTCTAGCCACTCAGATTGACGACCCGGCACAATGCCTATCCACCGTAAATACCATCCTTATTCCGGAAAGTGATCTTACGACTTTTGTTACCGTATTTTATGGAGTGATGGATACCCGAACCGGAACTGTGAAATACTGCAATGGCGGGCATAATCTTCCCTACATCGTCCGAAAAGATGGAACCATAGAGGAAATCGAAAATACATCCGGACTCTTACTTGGAAAAATTGAGCCTATTGAGTTTGAAACCAAAGAGCTGACTCTTCAACCCGGAGAGAAAATCCTCATGTTTACGGATGGCGTTACCGAAGCTATGGCAGAAAATGAAGATATGTATGAAGAACCTCGCCTTGAAGCCTTCCTGAAAAAACATAGTGAAGACGATTTAAATAAACTTGTGCGCAGCCTTATTGTGGATGTACTTAAGTTTATGGGTAAAGCTGATCAATCGGATGATATCACTGTTCTATCCGTTGGGTATAACGGCTAAGAATCAGCCCATAAATATTCTATAAAAAAGAAAACCCCTTCTGTTTTAGCAGAAGGGGTTTTTAATATCAAGGATATTAATATGAATTAGTTCTGAATCATTAATCCTGCATCCAGACCTTTGTCAATCATAGCTTTTACTTCGCGAAGGTGTGCTTCGGTATAAGCATCAAAGCTATAAGGCGGGGTTAAGCGACGTGTAATACGATCGCCCAAATCCCTTAACTGAGCTCTTGCTACAGAACGTGCATCAGCAGGCATGTTTGATGGTGCATCTGTCACTATTTCTATCATTGATTCCAGGTAGGCTCGCTGTAAATCACGGCGGTTGCTGGTAATGTTTTCACCCGGAGCCGTCCACACTTCACTCCAAACTGCATTTGTAATCTGACTCATCAGTTCAGGGATAGTAATAGTGTTTTCTTCACCAAACTTAACTTCAGTATCGCGGATACGAGCTAAGCGAGTTCCGTTTAATAAAGCCTCAAGTAAACCGGACTGAACCCCTACTAAATATTGGTGAAGCGGATAATCTATTCTACCACCATAGGTGTTTGAATTACCCCAATGGCTCCATCGATCTGCTCCAAACTGTTGGTAAACTTCCTGCGGAAGATTAAACGCATCAGCTGCAAAAGCATATTCAGTAATCATATCCAAAGCTTCTTGTTGCTTAGCTTTTGGAATCGCTACAAATGGCATACGGGCATCAGGATCACCCACATGATCACGGTACTGATACTGACCACCGATGTATTTCACTGTTGGACCAAGAGCACGTACGTACTGGAAGAAGTAGGTGTTAAATAGATCGGTTGCTTCGTAATAAGGCATGTTATCACCGAGAGCAATTTCAGGTACTTCAGGAATCAGGTCTCTGAGTATTGCGGCACGACCTTTACCCCAAGCAAGCGGATCTTCACCTAAGTCATACACATTAACGAGAGGGTCAACAGCACCGGAACCACGGGCATCTTCATCTGTCCCGTAAGCATGTCCCGGCTGAGCTGCCATTCGGGCAATATCTGCTGCGTCATCATCATCCGGGGTGTAGCCATAACTGATTACCCATCGGTCATAAGAACCAACGCTTGTGTTATAGTAATGTCCATCGTTGCTTTCACCTTCAGGAGATAAGTTAACCGTTGGATAGTCCATTGCTGAGCTAAATACACCGTTTTCTGCAGTGAAGTCGGTATCATAAAGTTTATCAAGTGGAGTGTCCACAGATGAACGGAAGTTATGTCTCAGACCTAGTGTATGCCCAACTTCATGCATAGTTACCCATCTAAGTGCCTGATCGGTGAATTCTTTAGGAACGGGTTCTCCGGGTTTAAGCTGGCCGCGTGCCATTAAAATTCCTTTTACCATATCGAGCTGCATACCCATTTCTGTATAGAAAGAAGCCAGTTCATGTCTGCTGCTCATGGCTACTTCTTCTGCGCTCACGTTATATATTTCATCAATTGCAGTTCGCGGCTCAACCATTTCGCGGTATTCTTCTTTGTCGCCTAAAATCATATTAGCTTCGAAAAGAATATCAGCATCCATAATTTCTCCTGTTCTTGGATCTACTACAGAAGGACCAATTGCTCCGTATCCTGGCTGATCAGAAACATTCCAGCGTAAAGTTGCATATCGAATGTCTTCCGGCTCCATACCTTCAGGAAGCATTTCTGCCCGAATAGCATTTCTAAAACCCGCAGCTTCAAAAGCACCGGCCCATTCTTCAACCCCTTCCATCATCACTTCGCGGTATCGCTCGGGTACAGTGTGATCGATATAGTAGGTAATAGGTTTGATCGGATCACAAAGACCATCTGATCCAGCCGGGCCATCACACTCAAGTCTCCATTTGTTTACATACTTCTTAAAGAATGTGTCATCGTCATCATCAGTAAAGTCTTTATGAACCGTCATGAAATAACCGGTTCTATCATCTGCCATTCTCGGGCTCATTGGCGTTTCGGGTAAAGCCGCCATAGTATAATGGATAGATATCGGGATATAACGACTGTCGGCTACCGTTCTCGGTCCGCCAGTTTCGCTGTTATTAAAAGTAAGCTGAGCTGTTACATTTGTATTCATTGGATAGGACTTTACCGCTTTCAGGTAGCTTCTAGACTTATCAAGTGAAGCTCTCCCGGGTTGTCCCGGACGGGATGAAACAGCGAATTGTACACGCTGACCTATATTTGAAAGATCTCCTACAAACCAGTCGTATGCGTTAATTAACATGACGCCATCATCATTGGTTGTTTCCACTTTGGCAGTTTCGAGGATCGAATCACCATAGCCTAATTCTACTGAAGCAGCTTCAGGAGTACCTTCTTCCGCTACATAGCGATGAGGTTTCTGAATCAGCATGATCTTGCCTTCCTTTTTCTCAAGGCGAACCAGCAGTCCTTCAAATACGCTCAGCATGGAACCGCCGTATAATCCTGAAGCTCCAATTCCTTGTTCAATTTCAAAATTCATCAAGAAATCTTTATTAAGATCTTCTTCTGTTACGGCTAGATAGAGTCCGTCTTCCGTTTTATACAAATCAAAAAAGCCTTCAATAAGCTCAGCATCTTTTGTGAGCTCAGTAAATTTGTCCTCTTTTTCACTTTCTTTTTTATCCCCTTTCTGAGCCGTTGCCAAGGCCGGAACGAGAATAATTAAACTTAATAGCAGTAGTATTTTCTTCATAGTGTAACTTCCAGTTTGTTAAAATTGACGCCGATAGTTCAGCTAATTTACATATTTAGTTGTACCCATCAACGATCCTATATCAGAGACGAAAAGCAGTATCAATAGTTTCTACCCCAGAGGTAAATATTTTTGAAAATTAGGGAGTTTTGCTTTTCTACAATACATTGTAAATTATTTATCAAAATAACAACGGGTACATACACTTATTTTACTATTTAGGTACATCAGCAATAAAAGGGGTTATAATGAAAAAAACGTTTGCAATAGCATTATCCATTCTTTTCTTAGGCAGTACATTTATCTTTGCTCAGGATGATTCAGACATCACCTGGGAAGAATATATTCAGCAGCGGCAGCAACAATTAGCGCAAACTCAAGCCGAACAAGATTCCGCTCTCTATGCCAGTATTGCCGAGTATGAAGCATACGTTTTTCAGCAAGAACTTGAGTTCTCTCAGTTTCGGGAAGAAATGGAGCGCCAATGGGGAGACTTCAAAGAGCGAACCAAGTCCAACTGGGTTGAATATAAAAATGGTGGAAATGTTCGTTGGGATGTCGATTTCGAAGAAGGTGAAGGCACCATTGAAGTACTCGCCGATGAAAATGATACCGAAGACAGTTTAATGGCTGACATTGAGCAAAGTATCCTCGAACTCATGAGCAGCAAAGGGACCGAAACCGGAATGCCTGATGATACTACCTCAGAAGTACTCCCTGAACCTGTCCTTGCGGGACAACTTGAGGTTCCTGAAGATATGGACTCTCTTCAATATGCAGAAGAACTAGCTGAGGAAGTAGAAATTAAAGAGATACAAGGTGAAGACGGAGAAATAAGAAAAGTTGCTGTACTTAATCTTGAGCTTGTCCCCGATCACCTTAGAAAACGCGCTGAGAAATTCCGCAACGAAGTAGATACCTATGCCAAGCAGTACGAACTGGATCCAACGCTGATCCTTGCAATTATTCACACCGAATCTTTTTTCAACCCTATGGCTAAGTCTCACGCCAATGCACTTGGGTTGATGCAAATTGTACCCAGAACTGCCGGCCGGGATGTTTACAGAGTATTGAATGGTAAAGATGCCGTTCCCTCTGCTGACTACCTATTCCAGCCTGCACAGAATGTACTCTTCGGCTCTACCTACATCGATATTTTAATGAACCGCTACATGCGCGGTATTGAGGATAAAACCGTACACGAGTATTTAGTGATTTGCGCTTACAACACCGGTGCCGGGAATGTAGCCCGGGCTTATATCAACTCGACCAACTTTAATAATGCCAGGGATACCATCAACAGCATGACCGCTCAGGAAAATTACGATTACCTGTTGGAGAATCTGCCCTGGGATGAAACAAAGGGATACCTCAAAAAAGTAACCGAGCGACGAGCTCAATATCAGTCTTGGATGTCAGGCACGGAATGACCTTTGAGTTCTTCCAACCGGAATTAATTTCCGGTTAAATACTATTCATTGCAAAGGAATGTCTTTCTGAGGATGTAGCTCTTCAAAGCAAATCTCAGAATTCAGAAGATCTGCGATCAGAGAGCGCATACGTTCCTGAATATAGAATTCGGCTTCCGGATACTCTCTGAGTATTATTTCTAGCTGAATCATAATATGTCTGGATGCATTATTCATGATATTACTCCTTTTTATATGTTTGGCATTAATACTTTCATGAAATAATTAGTCCAATAATCATACCAAACCTGTTTTAAAGGGTTTTTAGCACAAACGGTATCCAAAAAACAAATTCTTTTTTCTAAGCAGTAAAAATAATTGCCCTCCAGTTTTGATCTTCTTATCTTTAGTGCTCTTGAAAATTTTATGCGCACGTAGCTCAGCTGGATAGAGCGTTTGGCTACGGACCAGAAGGTCAGGGGTTCGAATCCTCTCGTGCGTACACTAAAGCCTCACAAGTCTTTGATTTGTGAGGCTTTTTTGTTTTAGGGTGTAATTTAGGTTAAACAAATCTTCGCTCTCACTGCTTTTCAACCTTATTCAGGGGTGTTATAGTCACCAGAAGTCAACGCGCCAAAAAAAATCAAAAAACTTTGTAAGGAATTGCTTTGGGATCGCTCTAACTAAGTGGTTAAGAGAGCCAAATTGGGTTAAATCGTGGGTACAAACACAACCACCCTTGTCTTATTTAAGGCGAGGGTGGTTTTTTTATAGCACAAGTTTACAGAACCAATTCATGTAACCATCTATAAATACTCTCGCTAATCTAATCTGGCTTCTCTTATTGTATAAATTGACCCGAGTCCGGAAATACTTGAAAAGTTGTTATTTATTAGAGCCAAACCCCTTGTACTTTTGAGAAGAAAACTGTTAGTTTTTCCTGAACATGGTAACCTATACTTGCGTGATATAGAATGAGTAGATATAGAAAAATATTCCAACTTAACTCGGTTACCATTACCGTGATCTATCTCGTTTTTGCGGCACTCTGGATTTTGTTTTCAGATCAACTTCTTCTTCTCTTTGTAAAAGACGTAGACACCCTCACCAGATATTCCACCCTCAAGGGTCTGCTATTCGTATTTACAACTTCCTTGATGCTGTATTTTCTGGTTCAGTTTAGCAACAATAATATAAAAGACGCTCAAGAAGTTGTTGATAAAGCTCTGGACTCTGTAAAAATTGCAACCTGGAGTATTAATTTAAAAACCAACGAGAATTCTACTTCACCCCACCACTATAAACTCTTTGGTTTAAAAGAAAGGCCCCAAAAGTGGGACCTAAATGACTTTTATCGCATGGTTCATCCTGATGATGTAAGTGATGTGAAGAAGGCTTTCATTGAAGCAATTGAAACCAGGACTCCCTATTTAGCTGAATTTCGTATCACTTGGCCGGATGAAAGTATCCATTGGATGAAAAGTCAGGGTACTGTTCACGAAAATGAACAGGGAGAAGCAACTCATATCACAGGTGTTATTGAAGATATCACCGAAACAAAAATGCTTGAACAAGAATATGACAGGGAGAAAGAACTTTTCGAACGCATTTTTGAGCAGATTCCTGTAATGGTGGATATTTATGATCCTGAAATTAATTCCATCCGGGTTAATGAAGCCTTTGTAAATACGTTAGGCTGGTCAAATAAAGAAATTCAAGAAATTGACCTTCTTGGAGCTTGCTATCCTGATGCAAAAATGAGAGAAAAAGCTCAACAAGTTATGTCTGAAGCAGATGGGAGCTGGTATAAATTTGAAGTACAGGATAAGTTTGGCAACATGCACATACAGGAATGGTCTAATATTCAGTTATCTGATAACAGTATTATTGGTATCGGGCTTGATGTTACGGAGAGAACTGAATACCAAAAGCAGTTAAAAGAACGAAACGACTTTATTGAAACAACACTTGAAAATTTACCCATCGGTGTTGCAGTTAATTCTATTGATGCGGGTGAAACCACACTTATCAACAAGCGTTTTTCGGAAATTTATGGCTGGCCTAAGGAAACTCTTACAGATGTGAATAGCTTTTTCGAACACGTGTATCCGGATGAGAAGTACCGAAAAAATATGATTGAAATGGTTACAGCTGATCTTTCCTCAAAAAATCCGGAACGCATGAATTGGGAAGGCGTCAAGATCACTACAAAGACGGGAGAGAAAAAGATTATTAATGCAAAAAACATCCCCGTATACGACCAAAACCTCATGATTTCAACAGTGGTTGATGTTACAGAACGGGTGCACGCTGAAACACGATTAGCAGAATCTGAGCATAATTACCGCCTTCTCTTCCAGAAGAGCCCACAGCCCATGTGGATTTATAACCCTGAAAACTTTAGAATTATTGAGGTAAATAACGCAGCTGTTAAGCATTATGGCTATTCTCGAAAAGAGTTTTATGGAATGAATTTAATGGACATCAGACCTGAGGAAGATCGTGATCACGATAAAATCATTATCGATAGAGACAAGGCTAAACCTCTTTCAGAAACCGGGGAATTCAGACATCTAAAAAAATCCGGGGAAATAATCCATGTACGGGTATCAGGTGCATCCATTAATTATTTTGGAAAGAGTTACAGGTTTATATTAGTAAATGATATCACAGAACAGAAGAAAGCAGAGGAAATGGTTCTGGCCTCTATTGTTGAGGGTGAGAATAAAGAAAGAGCCCGTATAGCCCAGGAACTCCATGATGGATTAGGCCAATATCTTGCTGCGGCTAACATGAATTTTGATTCAGTAAAAAGCAGTATTGAAAATCTAACTGAGAAGAAACAGAATCAGTTTAAAACTGGCTTAAACCTTTTAAAAAATGCCATAGCTGAAACCGGGCAGATATCGAGAAATCTTATGCCTCGCGTAGTAGATGATTACGGACTTGCTCTGGCTATAGAGTCATTAGTGGATAGTTACCAAAATAGCTCTTCCATCTCTCTAGACTATTTCCACAATATTGAGGGATTAGATCTGCCCAGAGAAGTTCAATTCAACTTATACCGAATTGCACAAGAGGGACTTTCAAATGCTATTAAGTATGCGGATGCTACAAAAATAAACGTGCAACTTATAAAAGATGAGCTTGATTTGATCCTAACGATTGATGATAATGGGATAGGCTTTGACGTAAACGATGAAGACTTTAAAGTCGGTCTGGGCTTTCAAACAATAAAAACCAGAACAGGGGCATTAGGCGGGAATTTTGAACTTGATTCCAAACCAAATCGGGGAACTTTTCTAAATGTTGTAGTTCCAATCAACAACAATACAAGTAATTCAGATGGCTAATATTAAAATAGCAATAGTGGATGATCATCAGATCGTTAGAGACGGTATTAAAATACTGCTGGAAGATGAACCGGGGTTTGATATTGTCTTTGAAGCGGAGTCGGGAGATAAAGCCGTGGAACTATCAGAAGAACATGAGCCGGATTTAATAATCATGGACATCACCATGCCTATCATGAACGGGATTGAAGCCACTCAGGCCATTAAAGAAAAGTCCCCCGATATCAAGGTCCTGGCTCTTACTATGCTGACAGAAGACCAGCACATCCGGAAAATGATAAAAGCCGGTGCTTCAGGCTATATTCTAAAAAGCTCAGGCAAAGAAGAACTAATTAAGGCCATAAACTCAATTATAAATGGGAAACACTACTTCAGTGATGATGCCACACAGACTATTCTCCATCAATTAGTTGAACCTACAGTATCTAAATCTACCGAACCAAAAGATGCAAATATCACAGATCGGGAACTGGAAGTTTTAAAGCTCATCGTAAATGAGTTTACAAACCAGGAAATAGCGGATCAACTATTCGTAAGTGTAAGAACTGTTGATTCTCACCGAAGAAACCTTCTTCAAAAAACCGGAGCTAAAAATACAGCCGGATTGGTAAAGTATGCTCTGAACAATAATCTCTTTGAAAGTTAGCATCGCTAATCTCTTTTTGGTTTTCCCTTTTTATACGATCTATATCCACACTCCTTTCTTTTTACAAGCTGATCTCAGGGTAATCACCTACGTATAAACACCTATATGCAAATAGGCTATTATGCTGATTCCAAAGGCTAATCTTTCACTTACATTTGCAATAGACTCCCATAATAAGTTGAGTAGATATGCTGCAAATAGCATTCATCGGAAGGACCAATAAGACGAACGCCATCATTTCCGATTCTATATTATCAAATTTTGATGCTGAAATTCAGTTTATCAGACCTGAATTTGTTTTCTCTGAATTTCCAGAGGAAGAGCTAAAAAATAGAAATATGGTTATTGTTGATCTTAATACGTCTTCCGGCACTGGAAATGCCCCAAAAAATATCAGCCTTCTCTACCAAATAACTCAGGATATCCCCATCTTGGTCCTGGACTATAATGAGGATAGAAAATTTGTACAGCCTCTTATTGATGCCGGAGCCTCAGGCATCATCTCTACTACTCCTACTGAAATAGAAGTGATAAGCGCCATTAATGAATTACTACCAAAAAAATAATCATTTGGCCTTAGTTAAAAAATCACGGTAGGTGTTTTCACCTAGGTAGTAAATCTAGCTCCTCCGCTTTTAAACCTAATTATAGAAATACGCTTTTCACGTGATTCGCTTTGCCCAAATGATGCATAAATTCTGTTCAAGTTGGGGTCAATGGCAAAGAGAAGAGAAATTAAGTTTAGTTAAAAGAGATGAATGATAACCAAATTTTCAAAACTGTAGAATTGGACAATATCAGTTCTGCGATTCTAAATTCCTTGAATGCACAGATTGCTATTCTGGATTCAGAAGGGATAGTAGTGGCCCACAACTTGCAGTGGAAGATCTTCAGTGATGAGAATAAAGAACATTGGAACCATCCAAAACTGGATGAAAATATCCTGTCATTTCTCCAGAGACCTCTTGCCGAAGGAAATGATTTCGCATTGCGCCTTTTGCTTGGTATTAAAGAAGTACTGAATGGTGAAAAAAAGACATTTGAAACTAAATATCAGCCTTTTCTGCATAACCAAACAGCTCACTTTAATGTAAAAATTAATTCTCTGGGTTCTGATGAAGGTGCTGTTATTATTTACGAAGATATCAGTGCTGAAGTACTTAACAGAGAGTATCTTAAAGAGACAAAAGAAAAGCTTAATAAGCATTTTCAAAATAGCTTGTATGGAATTTTAACGGTCAATGAAAAAAATCAAATCATTGAAGCAAATGAAACTGCTTGTAATATTCTTGAAGCAAGTAATGAAGCTCTCCTTTTTTCTGATGTTTCATCCTACCTTTCTATAGGCTTAAGCCATGCAGAAATTCAAAAAAGAATTAACCGGCATGGAAACTCTTTAGGTGAGTTTGAAATAAAAACGGCCAACAATAAGACAGTGCCTATTGAACTAAGTGTAAGCTTATTTCGAAATATTAATGGAGAAACTGTTACCAGTTGGGCATTTAAAAACATCACAGAGCGAAAAGAAACTCAAGAAGCTTTAAAAGCCTCTGAGCAGCAATACAAGCTACAGTTCAACAACACCCTGGAAGGAACAATCATAGGCAGACCCGATGGCCAAATATTAAAGGTTAATCCGGCAGTGTGTGATATACTTGGTTATAAAGCTGAGGAGTTGGAAGGTCAACACCGAGACCTCGTATTTGACCTTAGCAACCCAATGAATGCTGAAGCTATTTCTAAAAGATCCGATAGCGGATCTTTTATCGGTGAGGTTGAATTCACACATAAAGATGGTCATAAAATACCGGTTGAAGTAAGCTCCGTAATTTTTGAGGCTGAAGATGAAACTCAAAAAACGATCATTAATATTCGGGATATATCTTCTCAAAAAGCAATTCAGCAACAATTGGTTGATGAAAAAGAATTTACCGAATCAGCCATATCAAGTTTACCCACTGCTTTTTTTGTTTTTAACCTGAAGGGTGAAATGATTCGCTGGAATCAGATGCTTGAAGAAGACTTAGGATATTCCCGGGAAGAGATAGAGCAAACTAATGTAATTGAGCTTGTATATCCCGATGATCGTCCCATTCTTCAGAATATAATGTCTGGAGAACTAGTCGGGAATAAATTGAGTGTAGAAGCCCGGTGTATTACAAAAGACGGCGGCATCGTACACTACCTTCTAAAAGGAACCAGTTTTGAGCAAAACAACGAACGCTATATTGTTGGGGGCGGGCTTAACCGCAGTGATTTCAAAGAAATTGAAAAAGAGAAATTACTAGTCTCAAGAGAACTCCAGCGAACTCAGACCTTTAATGAACTTGCTGTTAATAGCGCCAACATAGGTTTGTGGGAAGTTGATATGCAAACCGGAGAAGCTTACTACAATGACCGTTGGTATAAAATGTTAGGGTATAAAGAAGAAGAAATAGAGTTTAACAGAGCTTTCTTCTTAAGCCTTCTCCATCCAGATGACAAAGACATTCCTGATGAAGAGCTTAAGCGATACCGTAGTGCCAATGATAAATACGAGGCAGAATTTCGGGTTAAAGCTAAAAATGGAGAATATCGCTGGATAATGGCTGTTGCAGAATTTGCCAGTTTTGACGACGGTAAAGATAACTCAACCAAATTAGCCGGTTCCCATACCGACATCACAGAAAGGAAAAAAGCTGAAATTGAAGTTAAGAGAAATCAGCAACTTCTAAATCAACTGTTCTTTAATTCACCCATTGGTATTGTTTTGGTTGATGCTGACGGAAGCATCCAAAATACTAATCATAGCTTCAATAGCATTTTCGGCTATTCCAATGGAGAGTTGACAGGTAAGAGCCTGGACGACACTATCGTCCCAAAGAAAATGAACGAACAGGGTGAAAAGCTTTCCCGACTCAGTTTTACCGGCGATAGTTTCCAGACTGAAACAACCCGCATCAATAAAAATGGAGAAGAAGTTCCCGTTCTAGTTGGAGGCGTACCTGTTGAGTTTGACGGTGAAGTCATCGCAATCTATGGAATGTACGTTGACATAACTAAACGCAAAGAGCTTGAAAACAAGATTGTACATCTTCTGGAAATGGAAAAGAGAGAACGTATTCAAATGCAGGATATGTTTGAAGGATCTCCGTCAGCCATAGCCATGCTAGAGGGTAAAGATCATACTTACACTTTTGTGAACAATAAGTATAAAGAGCTGGTAAGTAGAGACGAACTCATTGGGCTTCCGGTTCTTGAAGCGATACCTGAATTAGCGAACCAAGGTTTCATTGAGCTTTTAGACAATAGCTATGAGTCAGACCAAACTCTCTATTTTAACGAAAGGGAAGTATACTTTAACAAGGGTGAAAACGGAGATTCAAAAAAACATTATCTCAATTTTGTATATAAGCCCATACATAATGATCAAGGAGAAACTTATGGGATTTTTGTTGAAGCCATTGATGTAACAGAACAAGTTGAAGCCAGAAACATCATTGAAAAGTCACTTCAAGAAAAAGACACTCTGCTAAATGAAGTACACCATCGGGTGAAAAATAACCTGGCTATTGTTTCAGGACTGGTTGATCTGGAAATCATCGAAAATTCAGATCCTAAATTTGCCAAGCATTTAAACTCTACCAGGTCTCGTATCACTGCAATAGCAAAGATTCATGAACTGCTTTACCAAAATGAAAGCCTCTCGCACGTAAGCTTTAAGAAATACATACAAAGTGTTATTGGTGAAGTAAGTAGTTTATTCAAGGAACGAGCATTTACACTAGCTGCAGACTTAGGTCTGGATGAAGTTGAGCTGAATGTAAATCAAGCTATTCCAGCGGGTATGTTGTTAAACGAGATTTTAGACTACCTAGACTACATATGCGAGAACAATTCGGGTGATGATAAAAGTGAGCTGCTTATCTCCATGACTAATAATGTTGAGTGTGTGAAAATTGAACTCAAAAATCCAGACAACAACCTGCTACCACTATATAATAGTGATGAAGACCCTAATACCGACCTTCGTAAAGAGCTTATTAAAGTACTTTTAAAACAAATACATGGAGAGGTTAAACTTAGCTCTGATCCGGAAAGCACCCTGTCAATACATTTTGCAAAAAGTGAATTAAAGGGACCTCATAGCGGACTCTAAAAATATCCAGATTACTAAATGTCAGGCAAGTTAAGCCGATAAGAATGATGCACTGAATTTTATTTGTACCCCGAAAACCCAAGGGTCGACTTCTGACAGGAGTCGGCCCTTTTTTATTTAAATATACTTCCTAAAGCCTCTCCAATCTATGATTAATGGATTCGGATTGGAGTTCAATAAAAGGCTAACAAATCTCAACTTTTGGAGCCGTCTTTAATTTTTAGAAAAGCTTTTGCGATCACACTCTGCTGCCTTTTTCAAAAGGTATTCGATATCAGGTTTTGAATTTGCCTGATCGGAAGCTACCAGATAATAGGACTTAGCTAATCCAAAATTCTCAAGACGTGCATTCATTTCGGCAATGGCAGCGGATAGTAAATACTTCTTCTCTTTAGCCAGCGAATATTCAATCTTGTCAAGATTACGCAGTCCTACTTCAGGTCCTTCCCAATAGCTTACAGCAGTTGCATAGTTTATTTGAATAATTGGTGAGCTCTTTATTTCCAGCAACATTTTATAATATCGTGAAATTAGCTGCCAGTCGGTTTCTTCAAAATTTTGAGCGGAGCAATGCACTGATGCAATTGAGGATTCTAAATGATAGTGGGATAGTCTAAAGCTTGATCTGGATTTTTCAAGATGATGAAATCCTTTACTTATCAGTCCTGCATCCCATTTGTTTCTATCCTGAGTCTTAAGGTCTACCATTTCCGAGCCCTCCTTCCGGGCTTCAAACCGAGCAATATTAAAGTATATAAGCGAGAGTAGTGCATGAACCTCTCCAGCATTAATGCCCTTAAGGTTAA
The DNA here is from genome assembly GCA_002694685.1 of Balneola sp. Taxonomy (NCBI): domain Bacteria; kingdom Pseudomonadati; phylum Balneolota; class Balneolia; order Balneolales; family Balneolaceae; genus Balneola; species Balneola sp. Next base: position 94,985 of record NZMW01000002.1, on the reverse strand, counting down.
GCATTAAATGAGCCAGCCTGAGTGCGGTTAAACATAGCTCATCGTTTACAATAGTATCCGAAAAACTAGTTCGATAGCCTTCATTAAAAATCAGATAAATAGCCGTCAGTACAACCTCATACTTTTCACTGATATCTTGCTTTGTAATTACAGGCAACTTTTGGTGGCGTTTTCTGACTTTATTTTTTGCCCGGAAAATTGCCTTTTTGACGGCTTCAGGAGTCAATAATAAAGCGCTCCCAATCTCAGCTGTATTCAACCCTCCCAGAATATTCAAGATTAACATAACCTGTTCCCTCGGTTTAATCTCTTGATAGCAACAGGTGAACAACATTCTAAGCTGGCTGTCAGTTATTTCATGATCCAAAAAAATCCGGTCAACTTCTTCGGCTGATGGATACGGTTCAATATCAGATTCTTTCGACTGAATCAACTGATCTCTTTTCAATACATTTATAGCCTTATTCTTGGCTACCTGCATCAACCATGCTGAAGGGTTCTCTGGCTTTCCTTTCAACGGCCAGTTTTTCATGGCGGAGATAAAAGTTTCCTGAACGATATCCTCAGCGAGTTCAGCCTTATTAAATCCAAATAGGCGAATTAATATAGCCGTCATCTTTCCCGCTTCGTTTCGAAAAAGATGATCGACTATACCTTTGGTTTTATGTGATGTTGGTTCACTCACCCTACATTTCCATGACCTCTCGAACTTCTACGCTGCCACCTAATTCTAAGGTCGGGCAATTTTTGGCCAACTCAGCTGCTTCTTCTAAACTATCAGCTTTGATGATGTAAAAGCCCCCCATCAATTCTTTTGATTCTATGTAAGGACCGTCAGTAACAATTTTACTTTTCCCTTTTATTGTTTTTGCATTCTGGAGTAAAGCCTCTCCCGAATCGTAATGATCCCCAAGCTTCTCAATCCACTTCATATGTTCACCAATTTCATTTTGCATATCTTCTGGCGACATTTCGTTGAATGAATCTTCTCGATCATACAGCAATAGCATATATTTGTTCATGATAATCTTAATTTTAAACGTTAATATTCATCAGTATGACAAATAGGATTCCCGGTTCGGGACAATTTCTTATAAAAACTTTCTCAATTAATGTACACCCCTAATTCATTTAAAGAAACAGATCCTGATATCCTCTATCCGTTTGTTAGGGAACATAATTTTGGAACGGTATTTAGCCAAACTAAGAACGGTCCGGTGGCATCCCACTTGCCGTTCTTTGTTAAAAGAGAAGAAGATATTTTAATTGCCCATTTTGCCCGTGCAAATAAGCACTGGCAACACATTACTCAGGCGGAAGAGCTACTCATTGTTTTCCAGGGAACCCACGGATATATATCACCAAGCTGGTACAAAGAAAAGAATACGGTACCTACATGGAATTACGCTGCGGTTCACATCTATGGAACTCCGGTTATAACTCACGATTTAGATGAATTACGAACCATGGTCGATTCTTTAACTCATCACCATGAACAAAGCATAGATTCTGACTGGGATTATGAGGCTGCCCATGAAAAGAGAGATCAGCTGCTAAAAGGTATAGTTGGGTTGAGTGTACATGTTAACAGGATGGAAGGTCAGTTCAAATTCAACCAGAACCGAAGTCAGAAAGACAGGGAAGGGGTTATAAAAGCTCTAGAAGAATCTGATTCAGAAAGTGATCGCAGCATGGCTGAGATCATGAAGAAAAATGAGGCTAAAAGCTGATAGTCCCAGCAGTTTACTATTCCTAAATATCTTAGAAAATTACTTCTCGATAAACTGGAAAAGCTTTTGTTCAAGATCAGCAGGGTTGAAAGGTTTGGTCACAAAGTCATTCATTCCTGACGCATATACCTTCTCACGCACTTCTTTAAGAGCAGCAGCAGTTAGCGCAATAATTGGTGTTTTTCGCTTATATGGATCATCCAGTTTACGGATGTTTTCTGAAGCTTCATATCCATCCATTTTCGGCATTTGAAGATCCATAAGAACAACGTCGTAGTTATTTTCCTTAATGGCTTCTACTGCCTCAAAGCCATTGTCTACCACTTTCATTTCTACATTCCAGCGCTCAAGGAAACGAAGCATTACTTTCTGGTTAACCAAGTTGTCTTCTGCTAGCAATACTTTTAAGCCACTTAAGCTTTTTGCAGAATCAAAATTCTCGGTAATAGCTTTTGCTTCTTCTTCCGAAGATCCTTTTTCAAAAGTAAGCTCTACATAAAACGTACTTCCTTCTCCCTCTTCACTTTCAACAGAAATTGAGCCGCCCTGTAAGTCGGTGAGTTGCTTGCTAATGGTAAGGCCTAACCCTGTTCCGCCAAATAATCTCTTTGTATTTTGACTGGCCTGAGTAAAACTCTCAAATATCGTATCCACCCGGTTTTTCTCAATGCCAATACCTGTATCTGAAATTGCAAACTGCAGCCGTACAGAATCATCAAAATCCTCAATAACATTTACCGATAACAGAACCTCTCCTTCTTCAGTAAATTTCAGAGCATTACTGTATAGGTTGTTTAATATCTGAGTTAACCGCGCGGGATCTCCAACTAAATAATTTGGAATACCATCACCAATATCTGTTTTCAGTTCAATGGACTTATTCTTAGCCGTAACCCTGAAACTCTCAACAATTACATTTACCAACTTATTGAGCTCAAACTCAATGTTCTCAAATTCTATTTTTCCTGCTTCAATTTTTGAGAAATCAAGCACATCATCGATAAGAGAAAGAAGCGTTTTTCCTGAAAAATCAAGAATGTTAATCGGCTCAATCTGATCTTTACGCGGGCTGTCTTGTTTTAAGAGGTGAGTCATCCCCAAAATCGCATTCATTGGAGTTCTGATCTCATGACTCATGGTAGCAAGAAACTCTGACTTGGCTTTTGTACTTTTTGCAAGTTCTTCTGTAGCCACTTCAAGCTGACCAATATAATTTTCCAGCTTTTCCTGTTTCAAACTCAGTTCTTGGTTCAGCTCCTGCTCTTTTTGGAGCAGCTCCAGGGTTTGATATTCTGCATCTTCTTTAAACTGAGAAAAGGTATTAAAAATGAGCCAGGTGGTAACGAAGGAGCCCGTCAAAACGCTCCAGCGAACCAAAGAGAAGCTACTTTCGGAAATGCTAATCCGCTCAAAAATGATATAATCTAAAATGAAGTAGGATAGTATGGAGAGTAAAATCCCCATATTGCGAAGGTGAACCTGTGTATTATCAAATAAAAGGATTGAAAGCCCCATAGCCGGGATAAAGAAAGCCTGAATCATTGCATCCCCGCCAAAAACGGAGCTCAATATTATAATACCTATGTCAGCGTAGGCTATAAGCAATATTTTAGCTGCTTTTTCAAACCCTTGACGTGCTAACAAAGGAATTAAAAGAAATGCGAGTGCTTCAGATAAAAAGAACCACGTTAGAGAAACAGATTCATTAATCTGAAAAGCGACTAAAAACAAAACAGACACGCCTGCGAGGAAGAACGAGACCGAGTTCAAAACAGTCATTCCGGCCTTCTTGCCAATAATTTTATCCTTAGACCTAAGGTCTTTGCCCAATGCTATATCGGAAATGCCAGTTAGAGAAAATTTTGAGCTCATATCCATGGTTGTCCCCTTTAAGGGACGAAATTAAAACAATTATATTAAGCCTTACAATTAGATTACGATAACGTTTTCTTTGCCTTAAAAGCCATGGCATAAATTTTCATTTGTTTTACCATAGACGCCAAACCATTGGCACGGGTCGGGGACAAGTGCTGAGACATCCCAATTTTATCAATGAATTCCGGCTTTTTATCGATAATCACATCGGGCTCTCTTCCTGAATAAAAACGAACCATTAATGACACAAGTCCTTTAGTAATAGCTGCATCACTATCGGCTTTAAAGATAATCTTGTCATCATCCATACTTGCTGTCAGCCAAACCTGGCTCTGGCAACCTTTAACCAGGTTATCTTCAACTCTTGCTTCTTCTGGCAGCGGATCTAATTTGTCACCAAGCTTTATGATGTACTTATACCTTTCCGGCCAATCTTGAAGTAGCTCAAATTCTTTAACAATTCTTTCTTCTGTAACCTGAATATCCATTTTTATTTTAAATATACGGTTAAACCTACTCTGCATAAAGAAAAAGCCCGCATATAGCGGGCTTTTTTAAAAATATAACTTAGTAGAAATTTAATTCTCTACTTCAAGTTCAATCATAGCAACGCTTTTAACGCTATCCACTACTTTATCATTTTTGCCGTAGCTTGGCTTAAATGACTGAATTACTGAAACGTAATTTCCATCTGCAGTTTCGTATTTGCATGAGATACTTGTTTTTTCACCATTGAATGCACCTTCTAGTGCGCGCTCAACAGCTTTAATGTCATCATCGTGAATTACACTTTTCAGGCCTTCTCCAAGAACATCATCTGGTTTGCGGCCGGTAATAGATGTGAAATTATCAGAAACGAATTTACAGCCTGTGTTGCCTTCCGAATCAACTACAAAGCGCAGGGTAAATTCATCTTTTTTACCTACGATATCCTGCAGGCTATTTTTCTTTTTCTTAAGTGTTTCGATAATTCGGTCTCGCATTGAGATATTATCAAAGTGTACCCGAATAATTGTCTCGTCGTTACTTACAAAGTAATTTATGCTGCCTTCAAGCTTAACAGTATCTCCGTTCTTTTGCACAAATTCCCACGGGTAGGTTTTATCCTCAATATTTTTTGCTTCAAAATCTGCAAATAAGGATTTCATCTCTTCTTTATCATTTTCTACTACAAGATCCCAAACCTTTACTGTTTTCAATTCGTCGGCATCGTGGCCCATTAAGTTTTTAAAGGAATTATTGGATGAAATGATATTGCCTTGAACATCCAGATCGATAAATGTCTTTTTCGATTCTTCAGCAAGGTTGTCAAAGTCTAGATTGGCATCAAACACCAACTTACTTGACTCTTTACGCTCCGTGATATCACGCTGATAAGATACCCAATGTGTGATTTCACCTTTGCTGTTAGTCAGAGGGTGAATATCCCACTGATTAATAAATTCTGTTCCATCTTTTCGGTAGTTAACCGTATGCCCAAAAAATGCCTGTCCTTCAATTAGCCGTTCTTTCAAGCGGTCCAATACATGGCGGTCCGTTTTTTCGCCCTGTAAAATCCTTGGTGTTTTACCTATCGCCTCTTCTTTAGAATACCCCGTCATTCGTGTAAATCCATCATTCACATAAACAATTTTCGGCCCCGGCTTTTCTAAATTCAATTCCGTGATTACAATCGAATCATAATCATGCTTTATTGCTTGCTCAAGTAAAGAGAGCTGCTTTTTTGCTTGCTGAAAGTGTTGAAAAAGTTCCCCAAACAGCTCCTCGAGCTTAGAGGAGGATGCTTCATCTTTGCAACATTGCTTAATCTGTTCTAAAACTTCAGAGTCTAACTTCTGATCCATCTTACTATATCATTTAATTGGGTAGGATTATACCTGATCATTCCCAAACTGAACTACATGAACAACAACATCATTCCAATTAGAGGTGAATTTATTTTAAATATATACTACCTTTTTAGTATGCGCTTAAAAATGCCTTTTATTATCGTTTTTGGTTTTATTTTATTTCTTGCCTCAGGGTGTACACTTTTCAAAAATACCCCGAAAATCTCTAAACCTGAGATGATTAAAGTAAATGGGGGTGCGTTTTTTATGGGTGATATAATCGATAGCGTAAACACTGATGCTCTTCCTATTCATGAGGTCAAAATCGACGATTATTACATCGGCAAGTATGAAGTAACCTTTGCAGAATACGACGCTTTTGCCAAAGCTACAGGCAGAGAGCTACCCGAGGATGATAACTATGGACGTGGTGACCGAGCCGTTGTACGAGTTGACTGGTATGATGCAGATGCCTATTGCAATTACTTTGGCTGGCGACTCCCCACTGAAAATGAGTGGGAATATGCAGCCCGTTCAGGTGGAAAAGAGTTTCTCTACTCAGGCACCAATAACCCAGACTCATTACAAAACTATGCGATTACATCGGAATCTAATGTCTCTTTTTCGTTTAAAGTAGGTACAAAGAAACCCAACGAGCTCGGTATTTATGATATGAGTGGAAATGTACAGGAATGGATTGGGCAATATTATCAGTTTTATGAAAAACCCAAAGAGCTACATGATCTTGAAGGTAATATGATCAGGATTTTGCGAGGTGGGAGCTTTAATTCTTGGGTAACCACATCGAAAGTATATTGGCGAGTTGGTGTTTTGAGTGATGCTAAATTTTATGAAGTAGGATTCCGGTGCGCTGTTTCACAAGAAGAGCTAAATAAACAGCGGTTCCTCAATGGCTTATTCCATTTTAAACCTGCAGAGCCTTAAAATAAAAAGGGGGCCGAAGCCCCCTTTTCTCACTCACTCATCGAAGTAGCAACTTAGCAATGGTGCTGAGCTGCATGTTCGTTGTACCCTCGTAGATTTTACCGATCTTAGAGTCACGGTAATATTTTTCTACGGGATATTCTTTCACATATCCATATCCTCCAAATAAATCCACAGCCTGAGAACTTACTCGTTCGGCCACTTCTGAGGAATAAAATTTAGCCATTGCGGCTTCTTTCAAGAAATTCTGTCCATTCATTTTCATACGTGCTGCATTGTAAACCAATAGTCGAGCGGTCTCAATATCTGTTGCCATTCGTGACAATTGAAACTGAACACCCTGAAAATCTGAAATGGCTTTACCAAACTGCTTTCGTTCTTGGACATAAGCCAGAGCTGCATCAAAAGCTCCCTGGGCAATTCCAATCATTTGAGCGCCGATACCGATTCTTCCCTCATTAAGGGTTTCGATAGCTACTTTATAGCCTTTACCTACTTCACCAACTACATTCTCTTTAGGAACGCGACAGTCTTCTAATAAAATTTCACACGTTGAGCTAGCGCGAATTCCAAGCTTATTTTCTTTTTTGGAAATTGAAAAGCCTTCCATTCCACGTTCTACAACAAATGCTGTTATCCCTTTATATCCTGCTTCTGGATTGATGTTTGCCATCACTAAAAAAATGTCTGCTTCGTTCGCATTTGTAATCCAAAGCTTAGAGCCATTCAATACGTAATGATCGCCATCTTCCTTAGCAGTCGTTTTTAAAGCAAAAGCATCACTTCCTGATCCGGCTTCAGATAAACAGTAGGCTCCCACTTTCTCGGTAGCCAGCAAGGGCAAATATTTGTCCTTCATCTCGTCAGAGCCGAAGTTGATAAATGCATTATTAACCAGAGTATTCTGGACATCCATAAATACACCGGCTGAAGCATCTACTCTGGAAATTTGCTCAATGGCTACAATGGACATCATAAATGTCCCTCCTCCACCAGCATACTTCTCAGGGATATCAATCCCCATCAATCCCATTTCAAAAAATTCCTTTACCAGACCGGGATCGAGCTTGGCGTTTTCGTCCATTTCCTCGACTAGAGGTTTGATTGATGCTTCAGCAAAATCAGCTGCGGCTTCTTTCAACATTTGCTCGTCTTCGGTGAGCTGTGTTAAAGGTGGAATGAGTTGCTCAGTTTGTTCCATCTATAAAACTTTTTGTATTAATTTATGAGTGAATGTGAACCTGAATATACAAATTGTAAGCGCTTTTTTACTAATTAAAACCGTATTTTTTATGTCGGGTTAGCAAAGAACTGCTGACCTCTTTATTTTCGTTTAAATTACTAAAACTAACAAACTGTACTGCAGATTTTGAAAAAATCAGATTTCGAAGATACCCTCGATTTTAGTGAATTTCCTCCCATCAGTACCGAAAAGTGGGAAACCGTAATTGAAGGCGATTTAAAAGGAAAGAATTATAAAGAGATCCTCCGCTGGAATTCGGGCGAAGGCATAAGCCCGCTTCCTTTTTATCGGGAAGAGAATCTGAAAAGTTTAAGCCATTCCGGGGTCGCTGTTCAAGACAATGGTAACTGGTGTATAATCGAACCCATTGAGAGCTTAGAGGTAACATCGGCTAATAAAGAAGCACTAGAGGCTCTTGAGAACGGAGCTTTGGGGTTGTCTTTTTCACCAACAGAAAATTATCTGCAATCAAAAGAAGACCTCAAGTCTTTATTAGAAGGTATTCAGATTGAACTTATCACCCTTCAATTCCAAAGTGTTCTTTCAACAAACAAAGTTGCGGAGTGGTTAACAGAACTTTGTAAAGAACGCGGGCTAGAGCCAGATGAACTTAATGTGTTCTTCAATCAAGCTCCGCTTTCTGCTGCAGTTTTGACCGGCAAGCTGGCCTCTGCTTCAAGTATTAGAGAACACTTGCTGAATTTTGGGGCTGATTTCAGCTCATGCACGATTAATGCTTCCATTTATGGAAATGCCGGAGCAACAATAATACAACAGCTGGGTTTTGCCCTAGCGGAAGGAAATGAATATTTGGGGCTTGAGCACAATTTAGCAGACAGAATTAGCTTTAACTTTTCTGTTGGCTCAAACTATTTTCTCGAAATTGCCAAGTTCAGAGCTTTTAGAATAGTATGGTCTCAGGTTTTGGATGAGTATAATCTAAAAGAGAGTAAGTCATATATCTCTGCCGAAACCTGTTTGTGGAATAAATCAAAAACCGACGCCCATAATAATATGCTTCGCGCCACTACGGAAGCAATGTCAGCGGCCTTAGGCGGGGCTGACTCAATAACCATACACCGTTACGATCAGCACTTTTCTGAAAGCTCAGATTTTGCTTCCCGCATTGCCCGAAATACGCAAATCATATTACAGGAAGAGACCTATCTCGATAAAGTCGCTGATCCCGGATCAGGCTCTTATTACATTGAGGTTTTAACAGAGAACATTGCCAAAAAAGCCTGGGAATTATTTCAGGAAATTGAAGGTAAAGGCCGTTTTCATGAATGCCTTAAAAAAGGATTTATCCAGAATTTGATTTCTACATCCAAAGCAGAGAAAGTGAAAGCTTATAAAGAAAAAAGTAAAGTCTTGGTTGGGGTAAATAAATACCAGCCTGAAGGAGATCATCAAAATGCAGACTTCATGATTCAAGGTTTTGAGAATCCTGATTTCAAATCAGCGGAAAAAACAGACATTAAGAAAGTTACTTTTCTGAATATCGAAGCTGAACTTCAAAACGGAGAAGGATAATGAAGAAAGACTTTTCAAAGATCGATTTCAATCCATCCGCAGCTACAAAAAAAGAAACCCAAAATGAACAAGTTTGGGAAACACCTGAGAAGATTTCAGTGAAGCAGCAGTTTTCCAAAGATGACATTCAGGAACTAGAGCACCTGAATTACGCAGCCGGAATTCCTCCTTATCTCCGGGGACCCTACTCGACCATGTATGCTGTTCGGCCATGGACTATTCGCCAATACGCAGGTTTTTCTACAGCGGAAGAATCAAATGCTTTTTACAGAAAAAACTTAGAGGCTGGGCAGAAAGGTCTTTCTGTAGCTTTTGACTTGGCCACCCACCGAGGATATGATTCTGACCATCCCAGAGTTTCAGGTGATGTAGGCAAAGCCGGTGTTGCTATCGATTCGGTTGAGGATATGAAAATCCTTTTCGACCAAATTCCTTTAGATAAAATGTCGGTTTCCATGACCATGAATGGAGCTGTAATTCCCGTCATGGCTTTCTACATTGTAGCTGCTGAAGAGCAGGGCGTAAAACCGGAACAGCTTGCGGGAACCATCCAAAATGATATCCTCAAAGAGTTCATGGTTCGGAATACCTACATCTATCCACCGAAGCCATCTATGAAAATTATAGGGGATATTTTTGAATACACCTCACAGAATATGCCCCGTTTCAATTCCATTTCCGTGAGTGGCTACCATATGCAGGAAGCGGGTGCTACTTGTGATATTGAACTTGCTTACACCTTAGCCGATGGACTCGAGTATCTGCGGACCGGGATTGAAGCCGGAATGGATATTGACGAATTCGCTCCGCGTATCTCATTCTTCTGGGGAATTGGGATGAACCATTTTATGGAGATCGCCAAGATGAGGGCCGCGCGTATGTTGTGGGCTAAAATTGTGAAGTCTTTCAACCCAAAGAATACAAAATCACTTTCGCTTCGAACACATTCTCAAACTTCAGGATGGAGTCTAACCGAACAAGATCCCTTCAATAATGTAGCCCGTACGACTATTGAAGCAATGGCTGCTGCGTTGGGGCATACTCAGTCTCTACATACCAACGCCTTAGATGAGGCCATTGCGCTGCCTACAGATTTCTCAGCCCGTATTGCTCGAAATACTCAGCTTTATCTTCAGGAAGAAACCGGAATAACTAAAGCCGTGGACCCGTGGGCCGGCTCTTATTATGTTGAGTATCTGACCGATAAGATTGCCCGACGTGCCTGGTCGCTTATTGGTGAAGTAGAAGAATTAGGCGGCATGGCCAAAGCGATTGAGACTGGAATTCCCAAAATGAGAATTGAAGAAGCTGCTGCCAGAAAACAAGCACGAATCGATTCCGGGAAAGACACCATTGTAGGAGTGAACAAATTCCAAACGGATGAAAAATCAGAAATTGATGTACGGGATGTAGATAATGTGAAAGTTCGGAAGTCTCAAATCGAACGCATCAACAAAATGAAGGAAGACCGTGATGATGATGCCGTCAAAACAGCTCTCAATAAACTAACACAAGGTGCTGAATCAGGTGATGGAAATTTATTAGCTTTAGCCATTGATGCTGCCCGAGAAAGAGCTACACTTGGCGAGATTTCAGACGCCATGGAAGAAGCTTTTGGGCGATATAAAGCAACCATAAAATCAATTTCCGGCGTGTATTCTTCTGAACTCAAAAATAACGATCAGTTTAAAGCAGCTCTCGAAGCAGCAGACCAATTTGCTGAGTTGGATGGTCGCCGCCCAAGAATCATGGTTGCCAAAATGGGTCAGGATGGGCATGACCGTGGCGCGAAGGTTATTTCTACCAGCTTTGCTGATTTAGGTTTTGATGTAGATATCGGCCCGCTCTTTCAAACCCCTGAAGAAGCTGCCCGGCAAGCTGTTGAAAATGACGTGCATATTTTGGGTGTTTCTAGTCTTGCAGGCGGACATAAAACCTTAGTCCCGGAAGTTATTTCAGAACTCAAGAAACAAGACCGAGAAGATATCATAGTAATTGCCGGCGGAGTGATCCCTCAACAAGATTACGATTTCTTATATGATGCAGGAGTTACAGCTGTATTTGGTCCCGGAACGGTAATTCCCAAAGCAGCAAAACAAATTCTGGATGTGTTGATTGAAAACTATTCCAATGCCTAAAAAAGAACTTTCAGCTCAGGAATTTATAGATGGCATTGTTTCCGGAAACCGCATGCTTCTTAGCCGGGCCATCACTCTTATAGAAAGTACTAAGCAAGAACATCTGGATTTAGCTCAGGAAATTATTGAAGGCTGCCTGCCTCATTCCGGAAATTCCATTCGCATTGGCATTACCGGAGTCCCCGGCGTGGGAAAGAGTACCTTTATAGAGGCGTTCGGAAACTATATCATTGATGAACAAGATCGCTCATTAGCCGTTCTTGCAGTTGACCCCAGCAGCTCAAAAACCCGGGGAAGCATTCTTGGCGACAAAACGCGCATGGAGACGCTATCTCACCACCCCAAGGCTTACATCCGGCCTACCCCCACTTCGGGCTCTCTGGGTGGCGTAGCAAGGAGCACGCGTGAAACCATAACCCTTTGCGAAGCGGCAGGTTTTGATACTATTCTCATTGAAACCGTTGGCGTTGGTCAGTCAGAAACGGCCGTACATTCAATGGTTGATTTCTTTTTACTGTTGATGCTGGCCGGGGCCGGAGATGAGCTTCAGGGTATTAAAAGGGGCATCATGGAAATGGCCGACTCTATTGTCATCAACAAAGCTGATTCAGGAAACGAAGATGCTGCAAAGCGAGCAATGGCAGAGTATAAAAATGCGTTGCACCTTTTCCCTCCCACTGATTCCGGCTGGATTCCTAAAGTTACCACCTGTTCTGCTTTTCACAACAAAGGAATTCCTGATGTTTGGGAAATTGTGGATGAATTTGTTCGCCACACAAAAACCAAAGGTTACTTTGAACAGCAGCGCAAAGAACAAGCAAACTACTGGCTCAACGAAAGCATCAATCAGGAACTCCATCATGCCTTTTATGGAGATCCTAAATTGAAGTCCCGATTGGAATCTTATCGAAAGCAGGTACAGGAAGGTGAAATTTCTTCGTATAAGGCTGCCCGGGATTTGATGAAAGAGTTTTTGGGTAGTTAATTATTCTTCTATCTCAGTTATTGGAAGCATCAAATGATACTTCTAGCGCAAGCGTCCGCTTGTGCAATTTCCCACTTACAGTATAATTTTTGTAAGGAATCATATTAATACGGCTCTTACATAGTAAGTATCAAAAACAAAATCTTACAATGAGCCGAAAATATAAGTTCCATAATCAGTCCAGCCCTTACTTTGTGACTTTTTCTGTGATAAACTGGATTGACGTTTTCATAAGACCAAACTATCAAGAAATCTTACTTAGTAGCTTTAGGTTTTGCCAAAACAAAAAAGGTCTAATTCTTTATGCATGGTGTATAATGCCGAGTCATGTTCATTTAATCATAGGGACAAAAAAGCAACCCATGCAAAATATTCTGCGAGATTTTAAAAGTTTCACCTCAAGAAAGCTTAAAGAAGAGATTGCATCTTATCCGAAAGAAAGTCGGAAAGAATGGATGACTTGGATGATGAAAAGAGCCGGACTAAAAAATGGGAATAACCATAACTGGCAATTTTGGCAACAACATAATCACCCTATAGAATTAACTTCAGGCAATATGATTCATCAAAAATTGGAGTATTTGCATTTCAACCCTGTGAAAGCTGGTTTTGTTAAGCATCCCAAACATTGGAAGTATAGTAGCGCCGATGACTATTATGGTGGCAAAGGAATACTGGATATTGAAATTATTTACTAGTTATTGATGGGTACTATTCCGTCCAAGCGGACGCTTGAACTAGTCTTGCTAATAATTTTTCATCGCCACTTCTAGCGCAAGCGTCCGCTTGTGCGAAGTTAATATCTAAAGCATCAAATGCTTTAGCCAATTGATATGTTTACCTTTCTGAAAATCATACACAAAACTGTTTAGATAAATGAATTATAGAACGTTAGGCAAAACCGGATTCAAAATTTCTGAAGTATCGCTTGGAACATGGCAGCTTGGAGGAAAATGGGGAACCGAATTTGATCATAATGTAGCCCAAAAGACTCTGGAAGAAGCTATAGCTCATGGCTGTAATTTCATTGATACCGCAGATGTGTATAAGGCAACCGACAGTGAAGTTGCGGTAGGTAAAGCCATCAAAAATGCTGACAAACGAATTTATGTTGCCACTAAATGCGGACGGCAGATTAATCCTCACACTAACGAAAATTATACAGCTGAAAAGCTTCGGAGTTATGTAGAGGACTCTCTCCAACGGTTAGATGTTGAAACCATCGACCTTATTCAACTTCACTGCCCGCCAACAGAAGTTTATTATCGGCCTGAGATTTTTGGTGAATTTGAGAAACTTAAAGAGGAAGGCAAAATCCAAAATCTCGGTGTTAGCATCGAGAAGGTTGAAGAAGGTTTAAAAGCTCTGGAATATGATAACGTGACGAGCATTCAGGTAATTTATAATATGTTTCGTCAGCGACCGCATGAGCTCCTTTTTCCTAAAGCAAAAGAAAAGAATATAGGTATCATCGTCAGAGTACCTTTGGCTAGTGGATTGCTGACGGGTAAGTTTTCTAAAGACACGACTTTTGGAGAGAATGATCACCGTAATTTCAATCGTGATGGAAGTGCTTTTGATGTTGGGGAGACCTTTTCCGGTATTCCTTACGAAACCGGTATTGAAGCTGTAGAAAAATTGAAAGACCACCTTCCTGACAACCAGGATTTGGTACAACTTGCACTGAAATGGGTGCTAATGAGAGATGAAGTCAGCTGTGTGATACCGGGTGCATCATCTGTTAAACACGTTGCTGATAACCTTGCAGCTTCTGATGCTGATCCCATTTCTGATAATATCATGAATGAAATTGAAAAGATTTATGAAGATGATATCAAGCCCTTAGTTCATCAGCGGTGGTAGTTAAGGGCAACACAAGCGGACGCTTGCGCTATTTTTGGGAATCTTGATTAGGTGATTGGTGACATGCTTAACCAATAAAAATCAATGAACCCTAGTTCAGGTTCATATCGGTTTGGGCTGAACTGAAAGCTACGTCTTCATCGAACTTCTGGGTTCCAAAGCTTTCTTCCATTTCTGCACGCAGTTTCTGGATGGTAAGTCCACTGGTAAGCGCTCCGTTTCTGGCGATAGATATACGCCCAGTCTCTTCTGAAACCACAATCACGAATACGTTATTGGATTCGCTAATACCTACGGCAGCTCTGTGACGTGTTCCAAATGAAGATGAAATATTTGGGTTTTGTGAGATGGGCAAATAACAACTTGCAGCAACAATTCTATTTCCGCGGATTACGACAGCCCCATCATGTAGCGGTGTTTCTTTTTGAAAAATCGTGTTGATGAGCTCACTGCGTATTTCAGCATCAATATTTACCCCGGCATCTACTAAATCCTGCAGTGACGATGTTCGTGCAAATACAATAAGTGCACCTGTTTTATTCTTCGACATTTCTTTCACCGCATCAATGATCTCATCAATAGTCCGGTCAGAATTCGAGGTCGAGAAAAAGCGATCGAGACTGGTATTGGTTCCAAGCCTGTATAAAAGTTTCCGTATCTCTGGCTGAAATAGGATAATTAAAGCGATCACCCCAACATCTAAAATCTGACTGAGTATCGAATTAATGGTGGTAAAGCCGAGCAAACCAATTATCACGTTGATAATCACTACAAACAATATTCCCAACGCAGCCTGAATGGCAAACGTACCCTTCACCCACCGGTATAAATATACCAGTACAAGTGCTATGACAAGCGTTTCGGCAAAATCTTTTAAGCCGAACTCAAGGAAACCAATGGGAAACAAGGCCGCCGGGTTAGGTTATTGTTGGGTTTGAACTGCGTTGAATATACGAATTGAATCGGAAGCTTCCTTCACATCATGAACACGCAATATATTTGCACCTTTCATAAGCGCATGATAGTGAAGAGCAACGGTTCCAATCATTCTTTCGTCTGTAGGCCGGTTATCTAAAATACTACCGATCATGGATTTGCGCGAAGCTCCAACTAATATAGGAAAACCAAATTTTTTAAACTTGTCAAGATGAGCAACCAGTTTAAGATTGTGCTCCAGCGTTTTTCCAAAGCCAATGCCGGGATCAAGTACAATATGATGAACCCCTCTTTTTTTAGCTTCCTTAGCTTGCCGTTCAAAGAAAGACATCACATCATTGACCACATCGTCATATTCAGGGTTATTCTGCATCGTTTTAGAATCCCCCTGTGAATGCATCAGAATATAAGTAGCACCAAATTCAGCACACAGATCTGCAAGGCGGGGTTCTTTTTGAAGGCCGCTTACATCGTTAACGATTTTAACACCCGCTTCCAATGCTTTCTTTGCAACCTCAAACTTCGTGGTGTCTATAGAAAAGATGGCATTGCTAAAAGTGGGGATAGCTTTTTCGAGTAACGGTATAACCCGTGCTATTTCATCATCCACAGTAACAAGATCAGCTCCCGGCCGCGTTGATTCACCTCCCACATCAATAATATCAGCCCCATTTTGAAGCATAATGTGAATGCGGTCCATTGCCCTGCTGTGATCCTCATATTGCCCGCCATCGCTAAATGAGTCAGGCGTAGCGTTGATAATCCCCATTATTTTTGGAGATGAAGACGCGCTTAATAAGTAAGTAAGTTTTTGCAAGAATAGGTTCTCTAAGATAGATCAATTCTATCCGGCTTTCGCCAATTAACCTTCTAATGAACTAACTACCAGGTTTCTACCAGCTGATCTTTTTTGTCTTCTTTTTCTGCCCATTCGTCGGCGTCAGGTAAAGCATCCTGAGTTTCGTTGATGATACGATCTTCCCAATTTTCAGCAAGCCTTTCATTGAGATCAATATAGTCTTCCCATTTCTCGGGCACTTCATCATCAGGATAAATAGCTTCTACAGGGCATTCTGAAACGCAAGCATCGCAGTCGATACATTCCATTGGATCAATTACGAGGAAGTTAGGTCCTTCCCGAAATGCATCTACCGGACATACGGCAGCGCAGTTAGTATATTTACATTGGATGCAGGGTTCGGTAACAATGTATGGCATGTTTTTAAGCTATTTAATTTTAAAAGACTGAAATAGTTAGCAAGCGGAATATCCCCTCACTTTTAGACATATGCAATCTTAATAAGGTGTTTGGAAGCGATTTTCTAAAGAAAAAGTTTCTCTTATTGCTTCAACATCACAGAAACGGTGTTTAAATTCCCATCGGTTTGAGCCGGTTCAACCTCTAAAAGGTGCGCCATCAATGCGTATAAATGCACGTTTTGAAATGCTTGCATCCTGTATCCGCTTTTGAAATCAGGTCCGTTTGCTACAAAAATCGCGTGCATTTCCGTCTCCATATTATCAAAACCATGAACTCCACCTGAAGGATAATTATCTCGAGATTCAAAATAATCTCTGGAATTAATAGTGTATCCAAGGTCAGCCACCATTAGCAACTCTGGTATTCTGGGGTGATTTTTAAGATGATATCGATCCGGAATATCTTCCTTCTTATAGACTTTGAAATTCTCTTCGTTTGCTTTCAGGGCATTATAAACTTCATCTAATTTTCCGTCTTTCACATTAGCCATTAACGAAGGACTGTACTCAACAAGCTCAAGATCGTCTGGATCTATCATATCGTCCAAAACAACTTTTCGATCCGGGGATACTTCAGCCATGCCGTGATCAGAAACAATCATAAGGTTGGTGTATTCTTTGAGTCTGGACTGGTTCATCTTTTCAATCAGGTATCCCACTAAGTCATCGGCTCGCCTGATAGCTTCCACCACTTCCGGAGAATCAGGTCCATACCTGTGACCCCTGCTATCCACAAAACTAAAATAAACCGTCGCGAAATCTACTTCCAATTCGTTTCCATACGAAAGCCATTTAACAACGCTATCGATACGAGCAGAATCAGGCATGCTTCCATCGTAACTCTTCCAGTGAGTTGGGCGCATATCCTGTATGGGTGTTTCCGAGCCAACCCAAAACATCGTGCCGGCCTGTTTGCCGTTCTTTTCCACCGTATTCCAGATGGGCTCGCCTTGGTACCAATCTGGGTTCTCGACTGCATCTCTGTTCCCCATCGAAAACCGAGCATCCATTTCAGGATCATACATGCTGTTTCCTACAAAGCCATTATTCTCAGGATACAACCCCGTGGCAATAGCATAATAGTTTGGAAATGTTTTAGACGGAAAGATAGGAATCAAGCCATCACTTATAACTCCACCTTCAACCAAATGATCGAAATTGGGAGTTTCGGCTTTGGATAAATAGTCATATCTAAATCCGTCAAAAGATAGGAGGAGAAGTTTTTCTCCTTTAGGAGTATGGCTTGTCTCTTGCTGACATCCGAAAGCAAAAAGACATGAAATCACTATTAGCGGAAGGAATACATGCCTTTTCATCTGTCTTATATTTTACTCGAAGTCGGTGGTTAGTTTATAGCGGGCAATACGGTTGTTGCCAGTATCTGCTACATATACTACCTGATTATAGTAAGCTACTCCGCTTGGTGATTTGAATTGCTTTGGTCCCGCTCCAAATTCCCCAAAAGAAACTAATACTTGTTTGGTCTGATTTTCAGCTCCGGGAGGTGGAGGTACGCCTTCTTGTCCATTAGACTGAAACTGATATAGTTTATGCTGAGCTGCATCAACTACAAAGATAAAGCTGTCATCATCGCCACCAAAAGCAACGTCTGTTGGTTGTTGAAATTTATCCGGCTCGTACAAGAACCCGTCCGCTTGTGTTGTATCCTGTGCCAGGAGCTGTGAGTTTTGTTCGAAGATTAATCCATCGGGAGTTTCCACAGCATTTATCCAAAGTACTCTGAAAGAAATGTCTCGTGTTTGGTCAGCTTGGGCAACAATGAAGCTTCTGTCTTCGGTAAATGTATCTCGCTGAGGTGGTGATACAAAAGTCACAATTGAGCTTAGCCCAACTCCACTTCTGAGTGAAGGAGTTGTAGGATTCAAAGTTCGAATTTGACGAATATTCTCCATTTTGTCGGTCAGCTCACCATCAACTCGTACTCTTCGAAACTCTAAAACAGTGTTATCAGGAGCAGCTACCTGAGTAGTTGAATTGGATGGGCCCCGACGTGTCACATATAAACTGTTATCAGCTAATGTAGCAAGACCTGTAATTTCGACCCGCTCATAATTATTTGCAGAATTACGATTCAACCGCGCATTTTGAGCGGCGGAGGTACTTAAACTTGCATCATCGAATGGAAAGATCAGTGTATCTACTACAGTGAGAGGTCCAGTACCATTAAGATTCTTAATTTTAAAAACCGCCGGGAGATTCCAGGTTATGTTTGGGTCTACCGATTCGATAACCGTATCAATTCTTGCTGAGACATAAACGTTTAGCAAGCGATCCTGAGTTACGGAATTTGCGCCATTTAATTCTACTGTAATTCGGGGATTTAAGTCTGCCCTGTCTGTTAAATGTAATCCTTCGCTGTCGGTCACATACACAAAGCGGTCAAAACCAACGTAAACATCAGTAGGGGCGTCAAAGTTACCCCAGAAAGGAAGAACAGGAGCATAACCTTCTACCGTTTCAAGTGTTGGATCGATACTACCTTCTTCAAAAATCTCGTCAGTAGTATCATTGTCTTTGGCTCCAAAAATATTATCGCAACCATACAAGAACCCTGCTGACAGTACTACTAAACCTATAAATAATCTATTCACTACTTTTTTCATAAAGCTACACTTAAACCAATTCTATGAATTCCACCTAAACGTTCAAATACTGTGTACCCGTAATCTGCTTTCAAGCTTTTACCGGCAAATGGAACTTTTACACCGGCTCCAAAACTTGGCCATTCTCTTTCTTCTACCCCAAATTCATACCCTGTTCTTACAAAAAACTGATCCATGAACCCATACTCACCACCAATATTTAACTGTTCAGAGTTATCACTTGGGTTTGTGATCTGTGCGGTGAACAGTAACGCGTGATTTTCAGTATCAATAATATCGTAAGCCGCAGCAATATTGAATCTGGTCGGTAATGATAAATTACTCTCCGGTTCTTCTTGTACTACTTCACCACCAGTAAGAGTTCGTTCAACGGTACCACTAGGAGCCGCTTCCAGACCAAAGTTGTTGAGACTTACTCCAAACCGTAATCCGGTATCGCCCACGTAGTATAGAAACCCAAAATCGATAGCGCCTGTCTGGTAACTCACATCAATATATTTTTCGGCTAGATACCGAAAAGTAATTCCATAGCTGAAAAGCTCTGTAATCTGGTGTGATCCGGTAAGTCCGGCTGAAACATGATGAGTACTAAATGACAGACCTGTACCAAGTGGCTGGGTTTCGGTAGTTTCCATTATCTCACCTGAATTCAGGTATTGGATGCTACCGCCAACAGCAAATTTTCCAAATTTATGGATATAACTCAGGTACTCAAGATTAATGTCAGCCACATATTGGGTGTGGTTAACCATCACATTCGAGCTTCCTAAAACGGATGCGTTTGCTGGGTTCCAGTACAAACTAGAGCCGTCAATAGCATCTGCCATATTTGAATTACCCATTGCAGCACTTCGGGCATCTATTGAAATTTTTGCAAATTGAAATCCTTCCGTTCCTGCTCTGTCTTCTCCATAGCTTGTTTGTGCGGAAATATCCTGTGCAAGGAACAACGCTCCGATAAGTATCAACCAACTACTTTTTGTCAATGATTTAATGAGTTTCATAATTAAAAGTTTATAGATACTCCGAATACGATGTGACGCTGCTCCAGATAATTGGCCGGGTTTTCGTAGGCCGGCAAGTTATTATCAGTTGGATCTAGGTAACGAGGATCTCTTACATTGCTTGGCACATCATAGCTTCTGTTATCTCTCAATGCAGTCAATGATGACTGATTAGCAGGGTATTGTTTATATCCTTTTCCAGTTACCGGATTAATAATAACCGAACTCTGATTATTCAAAATATTTGTGATCTCAAGGAAGGCCGCAATTCGTGTTCCATTTACATCAAACCACTTTCGGACATTAAAATCCATATAGAACCAAGCGGGCCCCACTTCACTGTATCTATCTGCAGGGTCAGTTAATCGCTCATAAATTGGTCTCCAGTCACGAACACCAGTCACCGGGTTTCGCTCAAAACCAATAAACTCATACGGCGTATATCTTTGTCCACTTCGCCATACTGCAGATAAAAACATCTGGAACTGGTTTAATGGACCTAAATCGAAAAGAGGATCTTCCCTGTCATAGGTAAAACGTATGTTCCCTTTGATGTCAAAAGGGCGATCCCAGGCTAGTGGGGTTTCTACATTATTTCCCACATTTTGGCTGGCATTAATTGCATTGAGGTTATCATCGTTTGTTGAGCTAAGTCCTTCAGCTCGTGAATAGGTGAATGAAACCTGACCTTGCAATAGATCTTTATACCGCTTGATGTAGCTTACTTCCACACCTCGGGATCGTGCATAATCACCGTTAATTCTGAATGCTTTCGTTGTCGGCCTTCCATCAATATCGGAAACCGTTATTAGCTCAGAAGTTACAAAGTCATACTTATCACGCCAGAATGCTGAGACGTTCAAGGCATCGTTTGCCGTAATCTGATTACGTAGTCCAATTTCGTATGAAATATCAATTTCGCGATTCAGATTTGGATTACCCAAGTTAGGCAAGTCTGACTGATCCTGATAAAATGGGTCAAGCCCGGCATACACAAATCTCGGGTGAGGAATACGGGCTGAGTGTCCATAATTAAAGAACAGCACCTGATTCTCTCTTACCGGAAAAGACACATTCACCTTAGGTAAAAAGATGAATTTGAACCTGTTTCCAAATATTTCTGTGGTTTCGTCCAAATAATCCTGGGCAATGAATTCTGGTATTGTAGAGTAGGTATTTGGATCTAAAGCTTCTGCCACCCGGTCATCTATGTAAGAACCTGGTGACCAATATTCGAAACGCCCACCAATATTAGCGATCAATCCGTTATAACGAATTTTGTCAGTTAGGAAAATAGCTCCTCGCATTGGCTGTACGTTCCATGCGTCAAAACTTTCACCAACTCGAAACGTTTCAGAAACAGTATTATCATCAATTCGGATAGGTGCTCCAATCCATGGACGAGTTATATCAATCCACTGGTAGTCATTAAATTTCATCTCAAAGCCGACAACCAACTGATTATTTCGCTCATTGAAATATTTGGTGAGGCTTGATTTCAGCGTTACTTCTTCCGCAAAGTGATCGTGCCAAAGTGTAGCAATACCGCCGTTATTTATATAACCCGGACCGGATAAGACGTAGGTAAAGTCATCTGTTCCTTCAAACTCTTCTCCCGGGTAGGTATTGATACTTCCCGGATCAAATTCACCATCCACATTCTCAGGTCTCCAGTCGCGGCCGTTAGCATCTGCTCGTAATCGAGTAAATAGTCGGCTTACCTGAACTTCATAAAAAGCCGTTTGGGTTACCGTGTGTGTCCACTTCAAGTAAGACAGGTTACTATCGTGCGTGTAGGTATTTGCATTATCAAGGAAACCGTTAGAGAAAGCAAACTGAAACCCTGGCTGAATCTGCGTATCCGCTCCGGTAATTTGAAGCATTCGGGTGTTCTGGTTAATAGTAAGCGACCTCTGATAAGCTCCCTGCAGTCTCATTCCCGGCTTGATATTATACGTCAACTTAAACATCCCGTTCCAGCGATTACCCTGGCGTGGTGACCAAAAATCGGTGTCTACAATTGAAGACTGAATTTGGTCTGCTGATAACTTCGTGTATCCATCTGCTAAGCCAACCTGACCCGTTGCATAAAAATAGATATCCCCCGGTATGTTGATATTTGCCAGAGGTAGTAGCTTTTTGGTGATAGGTTCAGGCCCACCGAGCGTAAGTTCATAAACATCTTCATAGAAATTGGCCTGATTCGACATCACGTTAGAACCAAAATTATCTCTCTTATGAGAGAAGCTTCCTTCGTAACTATCTCCGCCATCCCGAGTTTGAACAGCAACAACCCCAGATGTTACATCTCCATATTCAGCTCCAACTCCACCGGTAATAACTTCAACATTGCTGAATGAGTTTGAACCTAAATCTAATCCAAACCCTGTTCCAGCCAATGGATCCTGTGCGGAGACACCGTCTACAACATAGCCGGTTTCGTAAGCACGACCACCTTTGATATATAATCCTGTTGGGTCTTTAACAACTCCAGATTGCAGTGCAACTGCATCTTCTACTCGTTGAATTGGAGCTGCTTCAATATCAGTCCTTGAAATGGTTGCTGAGGTAGTTGATTTTTCTACATCAAAAATTGGAGCTGCACCTATTACGACTACCTCTTCTTCTGCACTCAGTACCTGCTCCCGAAGAGCATAGTCCAGCTCGGTAGTTTCACCAGCTGTAACTCTGATACCAGTCAGCAACACTGTTTCAAAACCTATATACGTGATTTCAATATTATATTCTCCCGGACGAATATTGTTGATAGTATATTCTCCATCAATGTTTGTTGCGGAACCGAAAGATGTCCCAACAATCCTGACGTTCACTCCAATGAGTCTTTCCTCGCTTGGGTCAGCTGTGATGGTTCCTTCAATTGAACCTGTATTCTGCCCGAAAGCTAGAGTTGTTGTCAGTATCGTAGTGAGTAATAAAAGCAGATTAATTTTTTTCATCATAATCTCAGTTGCTAAAGCCTAACCTTTGGATACACATTTCTCTGATAAAATCAGCCACATTATTATTCCCATTTAAAAGGGTGAGGTCTAGGCCAAAATAAATTAGGTCCCCTTCTTCGTTTTCTACAGAAACATTTTCAAAGCCTGTATAATCTTGAGTAGACCCCAATACTGTAGTCGCTCTAAAATTAGTATCATATAAAGCAGTTGCTGCTGGTATTGGCTTGAGTGGGTAAACACCAACTTGCCGTCCTTCCGTTTTAAGAACTATATCGGTTATACCATTTACAGGATTTATATCCACTCCTGAATTTATAACCAACCCTGTCTGTTGACCAGTAAGGTTTCCAACAGAGTCAACAGGAATAAAATTAAATACCTCATCTTCTTCCCTTAGGTCTTTCATAGGAATGTTTACGAACATTGTACCACCTGCTTCAAAAAATTCACCGGTGATATTTAGAGCGTGAACTATATTCCGATCAAGGTCATCTGACAACCAGTAAATGTGATCCCATTTTGCTAATGTTTTACTAAGAGTTGGATCTATCACCGTAGGAAATTGATCTGATAGTTCAATAGTCCCAAGAGATGGTTGTCCTGTATTGATAAACCAGACATCTGGAGTTATGCCATTTTCACTTAAATAAGACAAGTGTTGATTCTGAACTTCAACATAGTTTGAGGCGCCAAAATCGTTTAAGAATAGTACTTTTGATTGCTGTTCTTTAATATACCAACTCAAAGTATCAACGCTACTTACTGCCCCTGCTTGATCAATAGATCTGATATATGCTGTATTTTTAGCTCCAACTTCTACACCGGGAAGTTGAATCGGGTCGCCTGACTCATAAACCCCTGTTCTGTAAGCACGGCCAAGAAATACATTAGCAGTTTTTACTCCACTTGTACTATTATCTACCTCAAGAGAAATAAATAAACGCCCTTCATTTTCTTCAGAAAGAGGGATATCCACCCAGCCATTTACTGTATCATTGATGGCAATTTCCGTTGACCTGATATTTCCTAAGCCATCCGGATCAAAGACCCTCCATCCAAAACTACTAATAGAGAATAAAGTATCTGGCGGAGTTTCATTGGCATTGAACGATACTGTTGGGTTTGAGTTAACAATAGGGTAAACCAGACGGGCACCATCTGGATCTCTTTCACCATCGTCATCCACAGCGCGTACTTTGAATAATACATCATCTGTTTCCTGACCTTCTGTAATTGGCAGAATAAAGGTGCTGTCAGATCGCTCTGTAAAAGTCCATGCACCCTCGCTTGTATCATTTATGGCGTACTCATATCCCACCACATATCCATCAGGGTCATTGCCCCACCAAGAGATATTAATCTGACTGGATAGCCTGAAATCATCTCCCCTGTTTATTCTCTCAACCGTTAGGTTTGTTGATGGTGCCTGATTTTCAGAAGATGTTCCTGATAACCCAGTATCACATCCTGAGATAAATATGCTTGCACATACTACAGCTAAAACTAAAATGCGGGATTTATACATCTGAACTTTTTAATTGTAAAAAAATAGGAATGAGGAGTATTCCATCCTCATTCCAGGAATATCTAATTAATTACTTAATCAGCATCATTTTTTTGATGCTTGTGAATGATCCGGCTTCGATGCGGTAAATATACATACCACTTGCCAGGCTGGATGCATTGAAATCCATGGTGTGAGTACCTGCTGTCATTCGCTCACTTACTAGTGTAGCAACTTTTCTACCCAGCATGTCAAACACAACTAACTCAACACTTGCTGCTTGTGGCAGGTCAAATGCAATTTTTGTAGTTGGGTTGAATGGGTTAGGATAGTTTTGCTTCAGGTCAAACTTCTCAGGAAGATCTGAAACTGCTTCGTTAGAAGTACCCATTGCTCTTTCTAAAGTAAGACTGTAGTACAGAGGCTCAAATGTGTTTGAAGCAACATCATAGCCACTTGCAACAGCAACTGTGTCTAAACCATCACTTACTCGAACATTCCATACAAAATCTGCGCTTTCGCCATTCTCAAGTCCGGCAGACTCAAGAAGTGCATCTACAGTAGCATATGGAAGAGTCACTTCAGAAGCGCTTGATTCATCACCTGATGGTACAGTTACAACAACAGTGGATGAGTCGGCAGAATAAAGTACCCACTCGTAAGTAACATCATTACCGTCAAAGTCAGTTGTTGACTCCCAGGTAACAGTTACATCGCCACTTACAGTAACACTTGCTTCATCAGCAGGTGATTCAAGGCCGAACCCTGTATCTGGAATACTCCAGTTGTCACCAACTACATCATCAACTGTTCTCAAAATCATTTTGGGATTACCAAATGAATAGTGAAGAACACCTGTGAATGAATCGATCATGGCGCCAACTCTAACGTGGTCGTTAAGGTCTGATCCATAGGTTGTTGAACCAAAGTTGACGTTATCATCAACACGTAGTCCGTCTCCGGCTTCTAGTGTATCAGCAGCTCCGCCACCTTGTGTAGAACCAATTTCCCACTCACCAAAGTCGCTTGAACCGTCAGCTTGATTCGTTGTTACTTTTACATCAGCAAAAGTAAGGAATACGCCTTCGTACTTCTCATACTCACCGGTGCCGTTTGTTACGTCCTGAGTAAGGATAGAAACAGCTAATGTATCCACCTGAGTGTTAGGTGATGCGAGTACATCAAACTCATTAAGAGTTACGCTTGTTACATCAAACGTTTCGTTAACAACAAGTTCAGAAATACTGATCTGATCACCAATGCTTAGTGTTTCTGTATTGTCTTCAATCTCAACATATACACCAGACCAAGCTGCTGCACGATCCTGAATCACGATAAAGCCGCTTTCACCAGCACTTGCTACTACAGTTGCAGTGATATCAACAGGAAGGGCTCCAGTACCTAATAATGGGCTATCACCTGCTTTGCCGTCTGCTGTTTCCTGAAGCAGAGCAATAGAAGCAATTGCTTCGTCGGTAACAAAAAAGTTGTATGCACCTGAAAGAGGAGCACGTCCTGTTAGCCCTTCTGAATCTTCCGCTTCAATAAAGAATGAAACTGGAGTAAAATTTTCAAAAGTAGGAAGTGTCGCTTCATATTCATTGCCTGTAGTTGCAGACATGGCAATAGTAATTGATGTGTCAGGAGTACTATATGTTAAATTTACACCTGTTATAGTAGCACCGTCTACTCCCTCGGCTTCAGCAGTTACTGTAACTGCATCTGTAGATGCTACAGAAGAATCAGATAGAGCAACATTTGATACTACTGGAGGTAATCCATTAACAACTAAGTCAGTTGGCCAAACAAAACCATCTTCACCATTTACATTTCTGTTGCCGTTAACCCACACAACACCGTCTTCAAATGGATTTATGCTTAATGCTCCGTTTCCAGAGGGAACCAAAGCATCAGGGTCATCGCCTACATAGTTAACATAACCACGGATATCCACATTAGAACCAGGTAGAGGAGCCACAAATGGTCCATCTTCACCGTTCAAACGACGCGCATTATAGCTTTCAAGATATCCATCTGCGCCAATTGCATGATCATTTCTGTATCTAAGGGAAGTATCATAAACATATACTCGTGATCCATCCTTATTGATAGCCCAGTCAACTCGACCAGCTCCTTCAGCCACATTACTCACGGTAGCTGACAATACTTCAACATAAGCACCATTATACTTTTGATATCCAGATAACTGCATAGCAAGCTCACTACCGTCAAAAGAATTAATGTCAGAAACACTTACCTGCCAAGGATCAATTAGAGGTGCATACTCAGCAAGTTCAGGGGATTCGCTATCATTAACATTTCCAACAAGGTCGATTGATTCAACATCAAATTGGGCTGTTCCACCGAAAAAACCTAAGCTACCTGTAATAGTAACAACGTCGCCACGAGTACGGTCTTCAAGTAACGTGTAGTCAGTCTCTACAAGCTGCATAGACATACCTTCGCGCCCCATTGAATTGGCAGTAGTATCTGTTACAAAAACATGAATACGACTGATCCCAGTCACTTCGCCACTACCTTCATCCACTACAGGGTTAGATAGCCCTGAACTCTTAGGATAAGAAGTAATTACAGCAGTAAATGTTACTGATTCACCTGCTAAAGGATGGCTTTCGATAGCAGCTTCAGAAAACTCAGTAAGTTCACGATATCTATTAAGTTTTCTCAAATTAAATGGAATACCTGCTTCGTGAGAACCAATATTTGAAAAATCGTTTTGAGCTGTTACAATCCATTCAGATGTAAAATCTTCCGTTCCAAATGATGCTAATGGCACTGGATTACCAGACTCAAATTCAGCCTTTCTTACTAAGGTGTGTTCACCAGTTCCGCCAGAAGTACTACCTACTGCCCATGCAGACCCTGGATCTTCGCCAAGTTCTCCAAACATGTCAATGAGAGTGGTATCTGTACCTGTTATTTTGAATAAACCGATGGCATCATCTCCATTATAAAAAGTCATAGAGTGTGTGGTATCAGCCACATCAAGAATAGTTTGGTCAGCTGATGGGTTAGCGATCACATATACATCGCCAGTTGTAAGAGTACCTGTAAACCTTAATGTATCAGAAACCCATGTTTCAGCGCCGTTGTTTGCGCGAAGCATAATATAACTTGATAGGTCAACATCTTCAGAAGCACCATTGTAAAGTTCTATTGCTTTGTTATTGCTAGAACCTTCGATGTACTCTGATATAAATACGTCTTGTGCATTTGCAGCACCGTAACTAAAGAGCAAAACGAGGACAAACAAAAAAGCCCCTCTTCCTCTTTTAATAGTAGCATTAATCATAATTGATCCTTGTCTTTATTGTTATTTGATGATAAGTAACTTACCTGTTTGTACTTCTCCTGATTCCAAATCTTTGACGGTATACAGGTATAAACCTGTCGATAAGATTTGGTTTGCATTGGACTGTAAATCCCACGCATGTTCTCCGCCGGCCATAACTCTTGGGTCGTCACTAAAGTTATTGAACCAAGCAATGTCCCCATTGTAAGTATTAGAATCGTGCTCTAACTCAGCTACGATGTCTCCGGCTACTGTATAAACTCGCACCTCTGCTTTTGCTGGTAAATTGTAGAAATATAACTTCCTGTTGTCTTCATTTTGTCCATCCCATGCCGCATTAATTCTATAGGGATTTGGATAGACACCTACTTTAAATTCACTACTGTTACTCCCAAAATTATCATTCACTGGCGTTCCAGGAAAAATGCGGACTGAGTTCGTGTTGGTACTACTTTCTAGGCTTCCAATTTCAAAAGTATCACTTCCACCATCAAAAGCGGTTACTGACACCTCATATTGCCAGCCACTCAAGAGTCCGTTTAGCTCATATTTATACCAATATTCACTGGTATCACCATCAAAAGTCACCGCTTCATCTAATTCAACCTCTTCAAAACCGGTGTCAAAAGCTATCTGATTATCAGGCATGTCGAACTCACGAATCAACCTTGGCTCCACTCCTTGGTCATCCCCTAGCTGGGAACTGTAAATACGGTACCCTTCAAAGTCCATTTCTCCGGTAACACGATCTCTGGAAAATTCTGCCGTACGATCCCAGTAGATAGAAGCTTTACCCTCTTCTAATTCTATTCTGATTTTAGGATTATCCGGAGGGGTTGGGAATAAATATCGGGTTAACTCACCGTCACCGTCCGTGTCTTCGCCCGGATCTAAGATTCCGTTATCATTAGTGTCTTCACCCTGAAAAACACGGTTTATAGATGAAATGGTTTGTGTAAGATTAGCTCGGGAATCTTCGGTATCAATTTCTTTAATACTAGGACTGGCTCCCTGGAATTCTTCAGGTTTTAAAGCCGCCGAGTAAGCAAAATAAACAGTGATCGTTTCTCCAGGTTCAACTTCAGGAAAAGGCCCCATTGAAATAAAGGAGATATAATTTCCAGCACCGTCTTGCCCATCCGTTCTTAACGCTTCACGGTAAGTTTCGCCACTAGCTGCAGTAGAGTCGATAGGGAACTGTTCTGCCATTCTTGTATATCGGTCAATATCATTAGAAGGCCCCCTAAACACTCCCGTTCCTGATGAAAACAGCCAATAGCTCGGGCCAACATTTGGAGCATTCAATCCCTGATCTTCTAAATAGTCTTTATTTTTGGGATGGAAGAAATTGCCTCGATACTCAGCTCCAATTAATGAAATAGCCCCATACGTGTTGATCATTGGGTTATCAGGAGAGCCGGCATCAAAAGCATAAGTAGTATACAGAGAATCCAGATAGCCAATTCCGTTCTTATTAAAGAAATCGCCCCCGGTTTCGGTAGCTGTATTTACATTCCTAACTACTAAATCAGCATACGTACCTACAAAAACACTATCCCAGGTAGCAGCGCCGGCATACTGATCACTATTATTGGTGATCTCGTATTTAATGATTGAAAAGTTCTCGGTGAATGGGAAACCCCAGTTGTAGCTCTCTAACCGAACATCTGCGTATAAAGGAGTGTCATGGCCACTTATTGGCGTTCCGTTAATATCACGACGGCGATCCGAGAATTCAGCAATAATATCCTGCTCACCCACCGATTGCGCTGAAAAGAATTCGTCTCCGGGATTACTACTTCTTCTCAACAAAATATTATCAGCAGTAAATTCAAAACCCGCGCCACCTCTTGCATAACCGCCTGAGGTTGTGATAGAAGATGTAGAAACTCTGAGTTGAGAGTTATTGTAGAGCGCACCAATCCAGATGCCGGCTTCGAACAAATGCTCAGTCCCAGTAGCACTTGGGTAGCGCATACTAAATCCACTTTCAGGATTATTTCTCACATCAGGCTTACCAATAGTTCCGAAGTTCGTGATAGATAAGCCTATGGTACCTACACTCGTTTCTTCTCTTTCAAATGAAGCCTGCGCAATAAGACTTGCAGAACATGTAAACAAAAGTATTACAGACAATCCGAATTGGACAATTCTCATATAGATTACTAACGGGGTTTTAATGGGGCTGACTAAGATAGCAATAAAGGAGACCAACCTCTCTGAGTTGACTGCCTTTTAACAGTATCTTAATATGCCGAGCCCGACATATACGTTTTATAAAAGTGTGCTATTACCTCTTGGCTGATCTCTAAATAAAAGAGGACTACAATAATACTGAAAATGCATTGCAATCTGAAAACCCCAAATTGCTGATATTTCCTAGCCGAGGTAGTTACTGACTTTTTTATTATCCCAAATTGAGCGTGATTTTTAAGCCGGGTAACAATTTCCTGATCTTCCATAACCAAGAGCTTTTCATCAAATCCGCCTATCTTATAGAAAAGCGCTTTTTCAACGAAAAGACTTTGATCTCCAAACCTAAACACGTCCACATCGAAACGGGTGAACCACGCATAATATTTTAGCAAGGGATGAGAATAATCAAACTCTAACCGGAAGCATCCACACTTAAAACCTGCTTCAGTTTTTTTGTCTATTTCTAAAAGAAAACCAACGGGCGGCTTTGTGTCTGCATGCAAAAAATAAAACCACTCTCCTTCAGCTTTTGAAGCCCCATAATTCATTTGAAAAGCGCGCCCTTTCTTTGGCGATTTATAAACTTTTGCCCCCTCTCTTTTGGCAATAGCTGCCGTTTGGTCGGCACTGCCTCCATCAACAATAATAATTTCTACGGATTTCAAGCTACTCGTTGCTTGGTTCTTCAGATACTTGACTAGCTTTCCTATTGTATCTTCTTCGTTAAAAGCAGGGATTATAATGCTGATCATCTTTAACTCTATAACAGACTAATATTTTGGACCGTTAAGTTACTGAATGAACAACAACTAAAAATAGATCAAATATTACAACCGGTCTTTGACCTGATTCCAATCGTCAATATTGTCAACGTCATTGAGTGTTTGCAGCAGGGCAAGGTTTAAATCTAATGCCTCTATTTTTTTCACTGTTTGATCAAAAACAGACTCAGTACTCCACTCAATTCCTTCAAAAACATCCGGATAGAATTGGCTCATCCCCAACAAGTAGTACCCACCATCCTCCGCCGGTCCAACTACAAAATCGTGATCCTTCAGCTTCGAATAGGCTTCTTCAATGATTTCCGTTTTCAGCTCTGCACAATCACTCCCAATCACAACCACGCTTTGAACCTTCTCCTTTTTAAAAGAATGCTCAAAAGCATTAGACATACGCTTTCCAAGATCTTCCCCAGACTGCACTTTTTTGTTGAAATCACCTGAGGCCCAAATATCATCTTCAGCTTTATATCTTGAATACCATACTTCTTTATGGGCATTTACATTTTTTGCCTGACTGAAGGTATAGGTCAGCAACCTCCTGTATGCCTCCAAAGCTTCTTCATCCCCAATGGTTGCAGCTAATCTTGTTTTGGTTTTGCCGGCTTCTTCGTTTTTTACAAAAATGATGAGCTTATTTCTTTGGTTCATTCTCATTACTTAACCGCTCCGACGCAGAGCGTCAGGAGCGAGACTATGTTCGGATTACACTTTGTATTTGATTTTAAGTAGTTGCCCCGCCACAACTACTTCCTGCACCGGCCGTGCAGCCAAAGCAATGTTGGTTAATCATGATTTCCCTGTTATTCAACGAATCCAGATCAAAATCTTTGATGTGCTGCACGGTATCTTTGTGAGTTTCCATCTCCAGCATTTGATTGAAGTCACAATCGAAAAGACGACCATCCCACCCGATTGAAATCGTATTCCGGCACATCACTCCTTCTGCAGCTGCAGGGTTGAAAGATTCGATCAGCTTCTCCATATAGTCCTCCAAATTCCCTGACATTAATAAGAAATTCAAAAATCGACTGATAGGCAGATTCGTGATAGTAAAAAGATCGTTGAACTCAATATCGTGCTTTCGCTTCAGCTCTTTTTTAAACTCTTGCCTGATTTCCGCTTGATCTCCCGGCAAAAAAGCACCAACAGGATTATAAACCAGATTCAACATTAGGCCGGTGCCTTCTTTTCCGTACCCAATTTCATTCAATCTCTTGAGAGCCGTTATTGATTTGTCATACGTGCCTTCCCCACGCTGCCGGTCTGTTCTGGACTTACTGTAGAAGGGCAGCGAGCAGGTAACCTCTACATTGTGCTTCTTAAAGAATTCGGGTAGATCACTAAATTTATTGGTCGTCAGAATAGTCAGATTTGAACGGACGATAACCTGCTTACCCAGCTTCGAAACCTCTTCCACAAACCACCTAAAATGAGGATTCATCTCCGGAGCTCCACCAGTCAAATCTACCGTTTGGATATCAGTATTTTTGAGAGCATCCAGACAGTATTCAAAAGTCTCTTTCGTCATAATTTCCTGCCGGTCAGGCCCTGCATCAACATGACAGTGTTTGCAGGTCATGTTACACATGTAGCCCACATTCATTTGAAAGATCTCTATTCCGGTAGGTTTAAGTGGGAACAGTCCAATATCATTGATCTTTTCTTCAAACTTAGGAAGGGATTCAATCTTTTGGTTATGTGAATTTATGATTTCAAGCTGTACACTCGGCTTTGACAGAGAGTGTGATTCCGCTAATAAACTTTTCATGACTTTCTTTAACTAAATAATTTATGACCCGACCAAGCCGGTATGCCAGATCGGTCTTTCCTGTTTATAACAACTTCAGGTTTTACATTGACAGATCTTTCACTTTGTTCATCATCTGTACGCCATGAACTAAGGATGAGCCACCTCTTATAGCCGCTGCAACGTGCACCGCTTCCATCATTTGTTCTTCACTGGCACCTTTTTCGAGGCTGTCGCTGGTATATGCATCAATACAATATGGACACTGCACCGTGTGAGCTACAGCCAGAGCAATAAGTGCTTTTTCTCGTTTGGTAAGCGCCCCTTCCTCAAAGACCTCTCCATAGTATTCAAAAAATTTATTACCGAGATTTTCCTGGAATTCAGTAATATTTCCAAACTTCTTTAAGTCTTCTGCTTTGTAATAAGTATTGTCCATGTCGTATATGATTTGGTTAATAATATTAATGAGGCTCTGTGTTACTTCATTCTTACGAAGAAAGCCTTTATTCAGATTGAAATAATAAAATTCTGCCCCAATAAATCACTTATTATGACAAAATTGAAACATTTTCTCCCTTACTTTCCTTTAATAGTGTAACAATCACTAATAAAAAAATAACTATGAAATTAGCGAAACTACTATCAGCAATAACTTTAATTTGTGGATTATTTCTAATCTACCCCTCTGATTCAGCACAGGCTCAAGCACGTGGCGAAGGCGGAAACTTTGGCCTGGGTGTTATGTTAGGTGAACCTACAGGCATATCTGCAAAAGTTTGGAATAGCGATAAATCAGCTTTTGGCTTTGGTGCAGCTTGGTCCTTTGGACGATATGATGCTGTACATCTCCATGCAGATTATCTTCGTCACTCTTGGATACAAGGCGTTGAGAAAGGCGACTTAGCGTTTTACTACGGTATTGGTGGGCGAATTGTGCTTGCTGACGATCCTGGAATCGGAGTTCGCATTCCTTTAGGCTTGAATTACGTTGTTCCCGACGCACCTATTGATATCTTTGTGGAAGCCGTCCCTATTCTTGATTTAGCACCAAGTACTGACTTTGACGGAAACGGAGCGTTAGGTATCCGGTTCTACTTCTGATTTTAGCTAATCAGCAATAATTTTGGCTGTATTGAGGGGCAGCTTTATTTCCTGTCCTTCTTTCGCCAAACTTATTTCAGTGAAATCAGAACCATGCTTTTCTATTACTTTCTTATCTACTTCAGCTAATACATCATCACTTTTATCCGGGTCATGATGAGTTAAGTACAGCATTTTTACTTTAGCTTCAGCTGCTATCTCGGCCACATCTTCCCAGGCTGAATGTCCCCACCCTTTTCGTTCTTGGTAAGAAACCCTGTTGTACTGGGCATCATGAATCAACACATCACTGCCCTTAATGAAATCTTTAAACTCTTCTTTGAATTTAATGACTTCATCGCTGTCCTCTGCTGCCAGTTCATTATCCGGACAAAATACAATTACTTTATCTTTAACTGTAAGTTTGTAGATAGCTGTAGGCACAGTATGAGTTGCCCACATGTACTCAACAGTGTAATTATCGAAAGACCTTTTTCCGGGTTGAAATGTCTCGCATTGCAAATCTGCTTCCAGCATATCTATAGATACCGGGAAAAAAGTGCTGGACATATGGCCTTGAAGAATTTCTTCACATCCCATATCACCTTGTGGAGGTAAGTAAATACGGAACCAGTTATCCCCGTTATAAAAAGGTTTGAAAAAAGGAAAGCCTTGCAAGTGATCCCAGTGGGGATGCGATATAAAAACTCGGCCTTTTAGCGGTGAGCCATTGCTTTGTAATTCATTGCCGAGGTTTCTGAATCCGGTTCCTGCATCAAAAATAAGGAGCTCTTCAATGCCTTCAATCTGAACCTGAACACAGGTGGTATTACCACCATAGGTCATATTCTCAATGTTAGCACAAGGGGTAGACCCTCGAACACCCCAGAATTTTATGTTAATCGAACCTTTCAAATTTTTCCTTACATAACCTCTATGTATACAAAACTATGTTGTTACAGATTTATACCCCAAGTATAAAAATACAGATCGGAAATTCCTTTTCTTAAACTAAATATGTGAAATGTTAAAACCTAAATATTCCGTCTGAGCAAATTTGACCAACAGTGTAAAAAAATATCAAGTAAACAGAAAGAGCGACTTACTCTTCCTCGTCTCCAGTCCTTTTTAGCTGGTCAATCTGCTTTTTAACTTCCTTAAGGCGTTCTTTCTTATCATCAATCGCCTTTTCAGCTTTATCAATTTTTGCCTGAAGTTCGTCTTTCAGCGCGTTGCCTCTGTTCGTCGGCTTAAAATAAGTCTTGGCTTCCTGATACTGAATCATTTCACTTTCGAGACTTGAGACTTCTTTTTTAAGCTTGTCTCTTTCTTTCTGAAGTTTAATAATATCTTTCCGCGTATCAGGATCAATACCCTGATTAGCGAGTTCTTTCTCCATCCCGAGATCATTACCCAAAGCTCTGTAACGGTCATAAATCACATCACAAGCTTCCCGATACTGCTTCCAGATTTTATTCTTCATCTTGATAGGAACGTAGCCGGCATCCTTAAACTCCTGCTGAAGCTCTTTGGCTTCCTGAACCGCCAGCGCCGGATCTTCATGCTTGCCTAACTCTCTGAGCTTCTCAAGAATCTCTTCCTTCTTCGCAAGATTCTCTTTTTGATCTTTACGCTGACCTTTGAAAGCTTCTCGACGGCGATCATAAAATACGTCCATCGCGCCTTTAAACTTTTTCCAGATCTTCGAGGATTGTTTTCTGGGAACCGGACCAATCTGTTTCCATTGGTTCATCAAGTCCTGCATAATCTGGTGGCCGGCATCAAAGTCTTCCGTATCTTTTGATTCTTCAGCCTTTTTAATCAGATCATACTTCTTCTCAAGGTTCGCCTCTTCTTGTTCCCGAAGCTTGTCGATGTTATCCGACTTCATGTCGTTAAACTTATCGGTAGCCGCCTTGAAGAGATCCCACATATCATTCTCATCTTTCTGTGGGAGGTTTCCGGCATTTTTCCACGCCTTGTGAAGCTTATTCACCTTACGGGCAGCTTTGGCAATATTCTCCTGATCAACCAGTGCTTCGGCTTCTTTAACTAGTTTCTTTTTCTTCGACAGGGCCTTCTCTACCACCTTGCGGTATTCTTTATCGAACTTAAAGCGCATTTCATTGAACGTATCCTGCACTTTGTTAAACCGATCCCAAAGGGATTGATTTTTTTCTGAAGGCACACGCCCCACTTTTCGCCATTGAGAGATAAGCTTGTTAAACTCATCTTCAAGTTCGTTAAAGTCAGGGCTCTCATTTTCAAGATTCTTGACCAGCACATCCATTTTATCCAGAAGAAGAAGCTTAAGCTCTAAGTTTTCTTCTTCCTTCTGAAGTTTTTTAACGAGCCGATCTACTTTATGATCTTCAAACTCATCCATCAGCTCTTTATAGCGAGCATCCAAGGCTTCTGCTTCACCCTGAGGTAATAACTTGATGGATTCCCACTGTCCCTTAATCTTGCCTACTTGTTTGGTGGCTGACCAATCTTCTTCACTTATTATATTAGAAAGGGATTTGAGAAGGTCTTTTTTCTTAGCCAGATTTTCTTCCTTCCTACGATTTTGCTCTTCGTAATACTCATTTTTCTTCTGCTCAAAACTTTCTCTGAGCTCCTGAAATTCTTCAATCAGTTGTTTGGCTTTGTCATCATCTGACTCAGGCCCTTCCGTAATTGAATGCGCAAGGTTAGATAGCTCAGTAGTTACAAAAGCCCAATCGGTTTGCTCTACCAATTCTTTAGCGCGGACTACAATATCCGAGTAATAGCTCTCGGCGTCCTCTTCTGATTCCGCATTTTCTTCATCAGTCTCTGAAGACTCAGGCTCAGCAGCATCGGAATCTTCTTCTTCCGGGTCTGGGTCTGGTTCTGCCTCTCCTTCTTTTTCATCAGCTGAGTCTTCCTCTGATGTTGACTCTTCAGCCGCTTCAGTCTCAGCTTTTTCGGCAGTGTCTTCCTCTTCACTATCTGAGTCTTCTTCAGATGCTGACTCTTCAACCACCTCAGCTTCGGCGGTATCAGCATTATCAACATCAGAAACAGTTTCTAATTCTTCTTCAGCAGAACTTTCTACTTCTTCAGAAGTTGTTTCTTCAGATATATTTTTGAGTTCACTTTTGTTAGTCTCTTCGCTTTCAGCGTCCTTTTTGTTTTGCTCCAGGTTCTCCACAGTAACCTTCCTTTCCTCGTAGGTCTTTTAATTAACGGCTCGAAGCCTTCTTCATTAGTTCATTAAGATAATATATCTACCCAATCTTTGGCAATCTAAAGCAAAAGTTTGGGAAAGTGGTTCTTAATCAATTTATAAGGGTTTAAAAACTGTTTCCTTACTTCATAAATGGCTGTTTGATTTTCGAATGATCGACAGACCGAACTGTGATTGCAGTTCTTTTTAAATTAATTCTGTAAGGAATACGCACTTTATAGCTCTAACTCTGAAAACAAATAATCCATTTAATCATGAAAAGAGCAGAATTAGAGAATCGCTTGATCGATTTTTCGGTCACTATTATAAAGCTAACAAAAGGATTGCCATTATCTCAGATCAATAAACATTTATCCGGTCAATTAATACGATCCGGAACTTCTCCCGCGCTTAATTATGGAGAAGCTCAAAGTGCAGAATCTTTAAAAGATTTCATACACAAGCTACAAATTGTACTAAAAGAGCTTAGAGAGTCATTCGTTATTTTGAAAATAATAGATCGGGCTAATTTATATAACGACAAACCGGAACTAGACTCAGCATTAAACGAGTGCAATCAACTTATTTCTATTTTTGTGAAAAGTGTACAAACAGCCCATAAAAGAAATAAGTAACTTCATAAATCAAAAACCGGTCAATCGATCATTCGCACATCAATCTACTTCTTTAATAAGGTGCACATCTCTTTGAGGAAATGGAATCTCAATACCTTCTTTATCCAGTTCCACTTTAATTTTTTCCAGATTTTCAAAGAAAAATGGCCAGTAATTGTCTGTGGTTGTCCATGCTCGAGCAGATAGGTCAAGAGAGCTGTCACCCAGATTTGTTAATACGACAACGGGGGCCGGATCTTCTAAAACTCTTTCATCTTCATTCAAAACCCGGAGCATAACCTGTCGGGCTTTTTCCATATCAGAACCATAGCCTACACCTACCGGGAAAACTGCTCTTCGGGTTTCTTTTGCGGAATAATTGGTTACCGGAGAGTTTGCCAATTGACCGTTCGGAATAACAACTAACTGGTTATTTGGCGTTTTGAGATGTGTATGCAGAATGTCAATTCGCTCAACGGTTCCCGACTCGCTTCCGCGCTCAATAAAATCGCCTACTTTAAAGGGTTTGAAAAACAGAATTAGAACTCCTCCTGCAAAATTGGAGAGGCTTCCCTGAAGTGCCAAACCTACAGCAAGACCCGCGGCACCTAATACAGCTATAAAGGAGGTCATTTCAATACCTAACATTCCCAAAGCAGAAATGTAGACCATCACTTTCAGTAACATTGAAACCAGGCTTCGCATAAAGGAAACCAAGGCCTCATCAACATTACTTCTATTCAGTACTTTAGATACTCCTTTTACAATAAACTTAACGATCCAAAGACCGATTACCAGAGTAGCAATTGCTGCCAGAAGCTTTGGGCCAAAAGTGGTTACAAATCCCATAATCTCTTCTGAACTAATCGTGAAGTCTCCCATGTTTATTTCCTATCTATTTTAAAATTATTAACTGCGAAAATTATCGAGCCTTAAAGTAGTACCATATTCGCTCAATTCATAAAAAAGGGAAGGCGTTAACCTTCCCTTTCAATTCTATAAATATCTGCTTCTACAGCTCTGCCAGCTCTTTCTTAATCTCGTCTTTAGTTTTACCGAGCTTATTTTGAAGACGGCCTAACAGCTCATCTTCTTTACCTTCTGTAAAAGCTAAATCATCGTCTGTTAACTCTGAGTATTTTTGTTTTAGTTTTCCCTTTACTTCGTTCCAGGTACCCTTTATTGTTAAATCATTCATAATGTTCTCTCTTTTAATTCAGATTAAGCGATTGCTATTTAATCTTCTAAATGACTTCTAAGCATCCATGCTGTTTTAGAATGGACGGTTAATCTTTCGGTCAGTAAATCTATGGTAGATTCATCGTCTGCGACATTGGCAGGTCCCAGAGCTTCTCGTGCTGTGCGGATTACCTGTTCGTTTGCTTCTGTGAGTCGCTTCACCATTTCTTTGGCTTTGGGACGATCTGTATCCTCTTCAATAGAAGTTATTTCGTTGAATTCTTTGAACGATCCCGGTGCTCTGAATCCTAATGCACGGATGCGTTCTGCAATTTCATCAATAGCTTCTGCCAATTCAGTGTACTGCTCTTCAAATTGCTCATGCAGCTGATGAAATAATTCACCAGTCACATTCCAGTGATAATTATGGGTCTTTAAATACAAGAGATAAGAGTCGGCCAAAACCTTCGATAATCCTTCTGCGATCTTTTCTCTGTGCTCTTCTGAAATTCCAATATTCACTTTCATATCTGATACTCCGTTTAGTGTTGCTATATCCATAATTTGATGGTTTAGCTTTGTTTATCTTCACCTATCATAACAAATCTGGAGCGGTTATGTTCCAACCTTAAAGCTCATACTTGAATGGATTTACAATCAGGCTGATTGAGGATACCTATCACAAAAAAATCCCGCACACTGGTTAGCATGCGGGATTGATCAGTAAACTGGAGAATGAGGCTCTTTTACTCCTCTATACCATACACCTCTTTAAGAATGCCTTTAGCATTGGCATCACCGTCTTGCATTACGCGATGCTGGAGGTTGGTAATAATTTCTTGTTCGGCCTTTTCGTAAGCCAATTCTTTTGCACTGTTTTCAGTGTTGGTACGGATAAGCTCGTAAATATCGTCAGCTCGTACTACACTGTAAATTTTGTCGTCATTAAAAGCATGCGAGCGCTTTTCTTCAAATTCCTGAAAAACACGGGGGAAGTCTTCGCTGTCTTCGGCTCGGGTTACAATTTCAACATGCTCGGGTCCTTCAGCACTTAAAGGAGTTTTGCAGAGATAGAAAAAATTTTGTTGGTATTGCATCTGCTGTTTATGTGGGTTGAATTTTAAGCTGGGTCAATATAATAAAATTTGAATGTAAGGTGTAAGGTTTTAGGCTCAAGGTGTTAGAGAATTTCTTGTCCTAACACCTAAAGCCTATCACCTTACCACTATAATTTCTTCAAGACTTTTGGGATCATCATCCATTTGATTTGGCACGTTCCCGGAGCGATCGTTTCCCAGGTATCCGCAAAACTTTCGAGACAGACTAAAGCAGCCGTTGGCATTCTTAACGCTATTTTTTGGTGTGCACCGGCTAAAACCCCGGCCGTATTTTCCATCAATGGGTTATGGCCGACTAACATAATTCGTTCGAAATCGTCCGAGGCGGTTTGTATAGCTGATAAGTAATCCTGGACGGAACCAAAATAAAGATCTTCGTTCCAGCTTATACTTTGGTCATCTATCTTTGCACCTTCTGCGACCAACTCCGTTGTTTCTTTAGCTCGCTGAGCAGGAGACGATATAATGATTCCCGGCTTATATTTAGCCTTTCGGATAAACTTTCCCATTCGCGGAGCATCTTCGAGCCCCCGCTTGGCAAGTGGCCGGTCAAAGTCTTTTAAGTCGGGATTGTCCCAATTGGATTTGGCGTGTCTCAACAGTAATATCTGTTTCATGATTCTTTCGACTTCTTTTTGTTTGCGGACATTTCAACCATCTTAATTTTTCTGGCAAACCGATTTGCCTTAATCTCACCTTGAGCTGCTTCAGCGAGAGCCTTCACCAATTCAATACCAAAAAATACGATAATACTGGAATAGTACACCCACAACATTAAAATGATAACAGAGGATGATGCCCCGGTAAGCTTATTCAGAGAACTGTTCCCGATAATCATCCCGACACCAAACTTCCCTATCACTAATAAAAAGGTGGTTATGAGACTCCCATATATCAGTGGCTTCCATCTCATTTTAACATCCGGAAGGATATAGAACATCATTAAAACAGCGAAAAAGATCATAAACAAGGTCAACAAATTGCTGCCAAGGCCCACAAAGAAAAGCTGTGCAGATTCAAAGTTTGCGAGCAGCAAATCAAAAAGGGCGGCTAAAAGAGAGTCTAATATCAGAGAGACAATCATTGCAACACCGAGTAGCAAAATCATACCAAAAGCCATTACACGGTCTATCAGTATCTTTGAAAACGCCACCTCGGGCTTGGCTACGACCTTAAATATTCTGTTGAATGAATCTTTAAACTGTATGAAAACGGTAGTCGCTGAGATTATCAGAAATAGAATACTGATAATGAAATAGAATTTGTTCTGGCTGTCTGTCTGAACTGTTTCTACCAACAGCAAAACAGCTTCCCTGCTTTCCTCTCCTACGGCCTCATCAAGGAAACTGGTTAGTTCTCTTAATACGCCCGCATCCCCAATAAAAAAACCGGCGAGGTAGGCAGCAATCATTATGATTGGAGCTAATGAGAATAACGTATAAAAAGAAACAGCTGCGCTATATTGAAAACCGTTGTCTTCAATAAAAGAATTAATGGCTTTAAGCAGTGTTTGCCCTGCCTTTTTAAGGATGTCCATTTGCAACTGTCTTAGCTGTTAAAAATTCGTGAAGGCGCATACATGGATAAAATTACTCCTCGCGCTATCATAAAAGCCGTCATCGCCATCCATAACGCATGAATTCCCACAAACGGTTCACTGATGTAATAAACCGGAATAAATACCAATATAGTTGCCACTATCATCGAGTTTCGCATTGCACCCGTTGCGGTTGCACCTATATAGACCCCATCCCAGATAAAACAAACACTGTTTACTACCGGAGCCACAATCAACCAGATCACAACCGTCATAGCAACGGCTACCACATTTTCTTTATCTGTGAATAGTGAAATAATTTCGGCATCAAAAATAGCATAGCTTACCGTTCCCAAAACACCGAGCCCCAATCCCCAAAACATGTTGGCGACCACAGCGCTTTTTAGCTTTTCTTTGTCGCCGGCACCCTTGAATCGACCCACTAAACTTTCGGCAGCATATGCAAACCCATCCGTCCCGTAAGAACTGATGTACCACATTTGCAGTAATATGGTATTTGCAGCCAGTACCACATCCCCCATTTCTGCCGACTTTGCCGTAAAAAATGCATAGGAGAAAATGAGGCACAAGGTCCGTATTACAATGTCGCGATTGACGGAGAAGAATTTTTTCAGCTCTTCGGCTTCAATCAGTTCATCCCATTTTATATTCAACTTCACCCCGCCATATTTTTTGTTGTAAAGGAACAGAGCCAGCCCAAGTGCCAGAAAACTGGCCACCAAACTTCCCGTTGCAACGCCATCAACGGTCATGTCAAACCGGAACACAAAAATCAGATTCAGGATTATATTTACAATGTTTAAGAAAATGGTGATGATCATAGGGTAGGTAGAATTCTGCATTCCAAGGAACCATCCATTTAACCCAAACAAAGCCAGCGTTGCCGGTGCAGCAAAAATTCGGATGTGATAATAGAGCCGTGTGTATTCCTCAACTTCTGGTGAAGCATTGACCAGGTAAAGCGAAGCCTCTATCAGCGGGTACTGAATTAATAGAATAACCAAACTGCTCACCCCTGCTACCAGTAGCACGCGAAATAAAATAATCCGTGTTTTTCGCTCTTGTTGTGCGCCATAAGCCTGCGCAACCATACCGGTGGTCCCCATTCTCAGAAACCCAAATCCCCAAAAAATAAAGTCAAATATGATACTCCCTACTGCAATGGCTCCCAGATAGTAAACGTGTTCAAGGCGCCCGACAACCGCTGTATCTACAGCTCCAAGTAGTGGCACCGACAGGTTACTTATGATGTTTGGAATGGCGAGGCGAAGTATTTGCCGGTTCAAAAAAGGAGGTTTTAGGGATTAAAATTAGCGACCTGAAAATAAGGCCTGAAAAAGAATTATGAATTCATATTTTCCATGGTGGGGAAAGTTGCATATCTATGGGTGTGCATGTATTTTCTTTCTCCTATTTTTTATTGGGATATAAACTTAATTAATTAACTCATTTGCTTTTCACATGGACATTGAATCGCGTAATAAAATTCTTACCGTTGTACTTGGAATCATAATCCTTGGTCTTACTTATTATTTGTATGATTCATTGGTAACGCCTTATCAGGAAGTGCTGGAGCGGGAAGCTTTAACTGAGAAAGTTCGCCAGCGAATGCTAGACACCAAAGATGCTCTTATCCAGTACGAAGCTCAAAACGAAACTTTCCCCCCTACAGAAGGAGGACTTGATAGCTTGATTAAATTCTTGAAAACAGATTCTCTCATGATTGCAATGGGTGATTCTTTGTATGGAACTACCTTTGATACTTTTAATCCAGACTCGTTGGTTTATTCCCCTCGAGCTCCATACCCAAGATTTGAGTACGCCCTTAATGATACTTTGCGTCCTCAAATTTACTTGTTGGAAGATCCCGGTTCTAATGATGCAGTTGGTAGTCTTGAGCGTACAACGATGAGAAATGCTCCAAACTGGAATTAATGGATGACGCTTCTGCAAATTTAGGTGTTTGTTTTTTTTCGGATCGCCTTTTCTACTCGATCAATGATCCGGAAAACGACAAGCACCTTTTTCGTATTGGCTCATTTGATTTTAATTTCAATGTTATTGAAGCTATTACCCGCCAGCAAGAAGATCATTTCCCGCACATCCTTTCCACTTTTGACCGATTTCGAACCGATCATAACATTAAGTCGGTACGGGCACTGACTCACCCTGCCCATGAATGCTGGACGGTTTTCCCTAAAGTAGTTTATGATAATGCTGATGAACGTGAAGATCACCTCGCCATTTTAATGAAGGGTGTTGAACGTGAACATATCGAACCTACCTGGCACGGACTTCATAATAATGAGTACAGATTTTTATCCGTTCGCCGAAGAAATTTAATGACTGGTTTTGACGAGCTTACCACTCAGGTTGCTACCACAGACTTTAGCAGTGACTTCGAGATGGCACAAAAATGGTCAGCTTTTGCCAAACCAGGCGGTTCTTTTTTAATGATTGGCTGTCATGAAAATGTCATTTCAATCACGAGCTTTCTTCTCGGAAAATTCAGAGCCGCTACCTATATCTCGTTCGATCAAGC
Source organism: Balneola sp. (assembly GCA_002694685.1). Lineage (NCBI taxonomy): Bacteria > Pseudomonadati > Balneolota > Balneolia > Balneolales > Balneolaceae > Balneola > Balneola sp. Next base: position 51,234 of record NZMW01000002.1, on the reverse strand, counting down.
CGAAGACTTGCCTTATCACTGGCTACAACACTCTGCAAACTCCAGCTGGATGCGTGGCATTCATGAAACGATCTACCTCTTTGGGCACCAGTGCCATGAAGTGGAACAGGCGCTTCAGGGTTTTTGGGATGATTCAGCTGAAATCACCAAGCTAAATTCGTTAGAGACCATTGGTGTACAGGCTGAAGAAGAAACATATGGGTTTGATCTAGCCGCTGCTTTTCCTGCTATTCTACTGAGCCTCGATTTTTAGCCCTTCGGGAATTCTAAATGCTCAGTTTTAAATGTTATTTTTGAGCTAATTCGACGTAAATTTATTTTTGTCACTCTGAGCGCCCGGAGTTATTATTTGATTAGTAAGTTGGCCGCGAAGAGTCTCAAGTTCTAACTTACAGCATTGGTATTTTTTGGCATTGAGATCCTTCGCGGTTGAAATCCATACTTACGTTATATTACTAAGCGCTCAGGATGACAATTGAACATCAATTCATTATCACCTAAAATTTTAAAAATCACTCCGCCATGCGGATAATAACAGGCAAACTTAAAGGTCGACACTTCAACATTCCCAAAGGACTGGACGTCCGCCCTACTACCGATCGGACCAAAGAAAGCATCTTCAACCTGATTGAAGCCCGGGTTTTTATGGAAGGGACTATTATTCTGGATCTTTTTGCTGGATCAGGAAACCTTGGTTTTGAAGCTATATCCCGAGGAGCAAAGCATGTTACTGCTGTAGAGTTAGACCCGGATAATGTGAAGCAGATTGAGAAAACGGCCAAACAGTTCGAGATAGATAACCAAATGCGAATTGTCTGTTCAGATGCACTGCGCTATTTAAACGGAATGGCCACACCCAACCATTTTATTTTTTGTGACCCTCCGTATGACTTTCCACTTATGGACGAACTTATCGATCAAATTTTGGGCAACAACTGGCTAACGGATGAAGGCTGGCTGTTCCTTGAGCATGATAAGTACAAGGATTTCACGGATCATCCCAACTGCACATTCTCTAAAGCATACGGGCGAACCATTGTTAGCATCTTTCAAAAGCATCCGGTAGATTCAGATTAAATCAAGCCTATGAAAACAATTGCTTTATATCCCGGGTCTTTCGATCCCATCACAAACGGTCACCTCGATATTCTTGAGCGTGCTACCAATCTCTTTGACCATGTGATTATCACTGTAGCCGTCAATAAAAAGAAAGATGCCGTTTTCTCCGGGGAAGAACGGGTTAAACTGATAAAGGCCTGTATCGCAGATAAAATATGGGGCAAAAATGTGGCTGTAAAGCAGTTTACCGGGCTATTGGTCGATCACGCTCAGAAAATGAATGCGGATACTTTAGTCCGTGGGGTTCGGCAGATTTCAGATTTTGAATATGAGTTCCGAATGGCCTTGACCAACAAACGACTCGCTCCAAATGTGGATACCGTTTTCCTGATGCCGGATGAGGAATTTACCTTTATATCTGCCTCCATTGTGAAGGAAGTTGCCTACTGGGGTGGTGATTTAAGCTCTTTTGTACCTACTCTTGTGGCCGATGCCCTCACAGAAAAATTCAAGAACAAGACTGATTAAATAGAATAGACCTACTTTTCTTTAGTCAAGCCTTTTATATTCAACAAGGCATCATACTCACTCTCACTTCTATTTTTTAATACTTATGATCTCAACACGAGCACAAAATTTACAGCCTTCAGCAACTTTAAAAGTCACCGGACGAGCCAAAGAACTTAAGCGACAAGGAAAATCGATTATTTCCCTGAGCGCCGGCGAACCTGATTTTAAAACACCTAAGCATATTTGTGATGCTGCTATAAAAGCCATTGAAGATGGCTTTCACGGATATACCATGAATCCCGGAACACCGGAATTGCGGGAAGCTATTTGTGCGAAACTCAAAAGAGATAACAATCTGGATTACGATCCTTCCCAGATCATCTGCTCAAATGGAGCAAAACAATCTGTAGGTTTCAGCCTTTTAGCGTTGGTTAACCCCGGTGATGAAGTAATTATCCCTGCTCCCTATTGGGTTTCCTACCCTGAGATGACTCGCCTTGCGGAGGGAGAGTCTGTGACCATCAGGACCTCTTTCGAAAATAATTTCAAACTTACCCCCGAGCAGTTAGAAGAAGCTATTACTGATAAAACCAAAGCGCTGATTTTATGCTCTCCATCTAATCCAACCGGAGCGCAATACACGGCCAAAGAATTGGAAGGGCTTGCTGAGGTGCTGAGAAAACATCCTCAGGTATATGTTGTTTCAGATGAAATTTATGAATACATCGTTTTTGACGGCGACCATGTCAGCATTTTGAACGTAGCACCTGACCTAAAAGATCGCGTTTTGTTAATCAACGGTTTTTCTAAAGGATTTGCTATGACCGGCTGGCGGCTTGGATATTTAGCTGCTTCGAATGAAATCGTAAGTGCTGTTTCTAAAATCCAGAGTCAGGAGACATCGGCTCCATCTTCTATTTCCCAGAAAGCCGGTGAGGCTGCTTACAATGGAAGTCTGGATGAAGTAGAAACCATGCGTGCCGAATTCAAAAAACGACGTGATTACCTCGTGGATACACTCAACTCTTTTGAAGGAGTAAGTTGCTTCTCACCCGGTGGAGCCTTTTACGTTTTTCCGGATATCTCTCATTACATCGGATCCAAAAAACCGGATGGTTCGACCATTGGATCTTCTACGGATTTATGTCTTTACCTGCTGGATGAGTTTGGACTGGCACTCGTTCCCGGCGATGCATTTGGAGAACCCAACGGCGTTCGTTTAAGTTACGCTGCTTCCATGGAAGATCTGGAAGAGGCGATGAGTCGCTTCGAAAAAGGACTTGATAGCCTTTCATAAACCCTCTTCTTTCTTATGTATTTAAGCCCTGCATTTACCGTGCAGGGCTTTTTTTGTTGAATCTATTTCGCATACGCTTTTCGGGCGTGCTTAATCTCATCGAAGTTTTCGTTTGCCCAGTCGGTTAGCCGCTGAATATGGGGAACCAGTGTTTCTGCTAAAGGAGTCAATTTATATTCTACCCTTGGTGGCACTTCAGGATATACTTTTCGATGGACCAACCCATCCGCTTCCAGTGTCCGCAGTGTGGTAGTCAGCATTTTTTGGGAAACATCTTCAATTGTTTTACTCAGCTCATTGAATCGAAGTACCCCCTTTTCAGCTAAAACCAGGATGACAAGTGTGGACCATTTATCCCCAAACCGATTAAGCACCTGCCGAACCGGACAATCTTCCACATTTGAATAATCTATCAAGGTTTTTTCTTCCATAACATACTGTTTTTAATGTAAGGGTTACACCAGGGTAACTTAGTCACAATATCGTATCCTCTTGATGTATGAACTACACATCGATACCTTTAGTTACTAAAAGTAAGTTAGAAACTATTTTAAACTAATGGAAAAGAAAATATTATGAGTACAATATTAGTCACCGGTTCAACCGGCTCTTTAGGAACGGCAACAATTGAATTTCTTCTGGAAAAGGGAAGTGAACATACCATCATTGGGTTGGCAAGAGACGAAGACAAAGCGGCTTCACTAAAACAAAAAGGCGCAGAAATAAGAATGGGTAATTACGACGATCCCGAAAGCCTCGAAAAAGCTTTTCAGGGTGTGGATAAACTGTTCTTTATTTCGGCTAGTGAAATAGGAAGTCGCGTAGAGCAACACAAAAATGTTGTTGAAGCTGCTAAAAAAGCGGATGTGGATCATGTGGTTTACACCAGTTTCCAACGGAAGACAAACGATGAGAGCTCTCCAATTTGGATGGTTGCTGAATCCCACCTTCACACCGAGAAATGGCTGGAAGAAAGCGAACTCGACTACACCTTCCTGAAAAATAACCTCTACATGGATTTTGTGCCGATGTTTATCGGGGAAAATGTGGTTGAGCAGGGTACTGTATATATTCCTGCAGGTGAGGGTAAAATGGCTTGCGTATTAAGAGATGAAATGGCCGAAGCATCCGCAAATGTCTTGTTAGGTGAAGGACATAAAAACACATCGTACACCTTCTCTAATTCCGAAAATTACGGCTTTGATGAAGTCGCTTCTATTCTGTCCGAAATTAGCGGAAAAGACATTGGCTATGTTTCTCCTGAAGTTGATGAGTACACCAAAACCATGAAAGATGCCGGAGTACCTGAAGAAGCTATCGGAATGACCGTAGGATTTGCCCAAGCCATTGAGCAAGGTGAAATCAATGAAACCAGCTCCGACCTTGAAGAACTTCTGGGCAGGAAACCGGTTTCTTTAGAAGATTTTCTGAAGCAGGCTTATAGCTAAAGCTAACTTTTAAACCTGATCGATCGCCAGCTTGTAGGTGGGATCTTCCATCACATTTACATCAATGATGGCGTCTGCATCTGCAAGCAACTGGCGACAATCTTTACTAAGGTGCTTTAAGTGTACCGTTTTTCCCACCTTATTGTAACGCTCCGTTATTTTATTCAGCGCTTCAATCGCTGACATATCAACGACCCGGCTTTCCTCAAAATCGATGATAACCTCATCGGGGTCGTTAAGTACATCAAACTTGGAGTTGAATACGGTTACCGATCCAAAGAATAGCGGGCCGTAGATTTCGTAGTGTTTGATTCCGTCTTCATCAATGTGCTTGCGGGCACGAATTCTTTTCGCGTTATCCCATGCAAATACCAGCGCGGCTATAATCACCCCAACAATAACAGCCAGTGCCAAATTATGAAGAACAGCCGTTACCAGTGTTACTGTTACCATCACGAAAATATCAGAAGCCGGCATGCGGTTAAACGTTCTTAAACTTGCCCACTCAAAAGTACCGACTGCAACCATGATCATCAGCCCGGTTAAAGCGGCCATTGGCATCAATTCAATAATGGGGGCACCAAACATGATAAATACCAATAGCATCACCGAAGCTACGATACCGGAAATGCGTGTCCGGGCACCGGAAGAAACGTTAATCAAACTCTGGCCAATCATAGCGCAACCACCCATTCCGGAAAAGAGTCCTGAAAGAATGTTCGCTGATCCCTGAGCAATAGCTTCCTGATTTCCATTTCCACGGGTTTCTGTAATCTCGTCAATGATATTTAGCGTCAACAAGCTTTCAATCAACCCAACACCGGCAATGATCGCCGAATAAGGCAGAATCACCATAAAGGCTTCCATTGAGAACGGTATTTGCGGAATGTGAAATGGAGGGAATCCACCGGAAATGGAAGCTATATCTCCAACAGTACGGGTTTCAATGCCAAATGCCACTACCACACCGAATACTGTCAAAATTGCCACCAGTGAAGCCGGAACTGCTTTTGTTAATTTTGGAAGTCCCCATATAATCAGCATGGTTAAGGCAACCAGCCCTAATAAAACATACATTGCCTGACCGGTCATCCATTCCCCGCCGGGTGTTTTAAACTGTGCCAGCTGAGACATAAAAATGATTACGGCGAGTCCATTTACAAAACCGAAAATCACAGGATGTGGAACCAAGCGCATCAGCTTTCCTAACTTCAAAGCGCCGGCTGCTACCTGAATGATACCTGCAAGTATTACTGCACCAAATATATACTCAACGCCATGTGATTGAGCCAAGGCTACCAATACCACCGCAATAGCACCTGTAGCTCCGGAAATCATCCCCGGTCGGCCACCAATAATAGAGGTAACCAAGCCCATCATAAATGCGGCATAAAGTCCGGTTAGCGGAGAAAGTCCGGCAATCATCGCAAAGGCAACGGCTTCCGGAATAAGAGCCATGGATACTGTAATACCGGCTAAAATTTCAGTTTTGTAGTCAATCTTGTCGTTGAGACCAAAAAGGTCCAAATACTTTTTCATCTATTTATTGGATACTAAGTGTGTTATAAAATCAATTTCTCTAAAAAGAATGCCTGCTTATAAGGTGAGTTTTCTTGACGGGCTAGCGCAGTGCGAATCCTCTATTTGAAGCACATAAAGTTACGGACTTTTGTTATAGATGAGTACCTGATGATCTATCTTTTCATGTTATGAAATCATAAACATGGTTGCATTTTTCAGCATTGAACTTGTAAGCGGTTTTCTGAAGAAATAGTCGGGCATTTGGCTTCTTAACTCTCTCTTTCTTTTCCCATTTCTGCAATATTGACTTTCAATCCATCGCTTTTTTAAAATTTTTTTCCTCCATTTTCCCTTACGATTGTGCGAGAACTGAATTAACTTCTATCAATGTTACAGACCTATAGTTTCTTGGCACACTATTTGATATTCAGCCATTGAAAATTCATCATTTCTTAATCTAACATTTCTAACATGCCTACTTACGAATACAAAAGAGAAGACGGAAGTACTTTTGAAGTCAAACAAAAAATGAGCGAAGAGCCATTGAAAACTTGCCCTGATACCGGACAAGCTGTGAAACGTGTGATTTCAGGAGGCGGTGGTGTCGTTTATAAAGGTGATGGCTGGTATGTGACGGACTATAAAGATGGCGGACGAAAATCTGCTTCTACACCTCCGGCTGAAACTGAAGGTTCTGCTAAAACTGAGCCAAAAGCGGAAGCCTCAAAACCTGAAAAATCAGGTAAAGAAACTTCTAAAGAATAAAAATTTCTTTACAAGCCATTTAGTGCCTTGAGTTTAGGTCTGTGAAAATTCTTATCTCTGATTCTTCTGTTTGTATGACGTATTTTTTTCATGCAAACCACCATTTTAGGAGTCACTGATGAGATTCACTCAAGTTGCTTTCCCGCTATTAATTTTATTCACGCTCATATCCTGTAAGCCGAATACGGGGGCAAAAGATGATGGAGGCGTTGATGACTCAGATCTCAATGGCTATAACGACAAGACGTTCTTCAAAACAGACGGTCAGGAAATACTAAACCGTCAGGGTGAACCGGTAGTAATCAAAGGTTTTGGATTGGGTGGCTGGCTTTTGCCCGAGGGATACATGTTTAACATTTCTGCTCCCGATGGTGGATCGCCAACATCTATTCGCCGACAAATTGAAGACCTTATTGGCCCCGCTGATACCGAAGAGTGGTTCCAGCTTTTTCGTGATAATTATGTTCAGGAAGCTGACATCATTGCCATGAAAGAATGGGGCGCAGATCACATCCGTTTTCCTTTTCATTACAATCTTTTTTACGATATCGACACCGATGAATTTATTGATGAGGGATTTGACCGGCTAGACCAACTGCTTGTTTGGTGTAAGCGCCATCGTGTTGACGTAATTTTAGATATGCATGCGGCCCCGGGCGCTCAAAATGATGGCCCTATTTCTGACAGTGATGGAACCGCACGGCTCTGGACCGAAAGTGAGACTTACTGGCCCATCACCGTAAAAGTGTGGGAAGAAATTGCCCGACAATACAAGGATGAAACCATCATTATCGGTTATGATTTAATTAACGAGCCAGTAACTCCTGATGGTTACGGCGGACGTGACTTGGCCCGCCTGTATGGACAACTAACTACGGCCATCCGCAAAATAGACGAAAATCATATCCTGTTTATCGAAGGTAATTATTATGCAACAACCTTCGATTTCCTCACCCCTCCCTTTGACGACAACATGGTTTACGCCTTCCATAAATACTGGAATGAAACAGATCAGGGAACTATCCAATATCTACTTAATATCCGTTCACAGCATAATGTGCCATTGTGGTTAGGTGAGTCTGGGGAGAATTCAAACCCGTGGTTTTACGAAACTATCAAGCTGATGGAGCGGAATAATGTGGGCTGGAACTGGTGGACTCATAAAAAATTAGAGACGATCACTTCTCCCCTATCAGCACCAACTAATGAAAATTACGAGAAAGTATTGGAGTACTGGAGAGGTGGAAACCGCCCTTCAGTTTCAGAGGCCAAAGACGGTCTTTTTAAAATGGCTGAAGACCTTCAGATAGAAAATACAACAAGAAGGCCCGATGTAATCGCCGCCCTCTTTTCTCCTTCTTTTGGAACTATAAATGAACCATACAAAGAGCTGACGATTCCCGGAAATATAAAAGCCGTTGATTATGATATCGGCACAAACAACGTTTCTTATTGGGATGTTGAATATAAGCGAGTAAGCAGTGACGATGCTCAAAATAACGGCAATAATGGCTGGGAATATCGCAACGATGGAGTTGATATACAGTCCAGCGAAGACCCAGCCAATGAGTATAATGTGGGCTGGATAGAAACCGGAGAATGGATGGAGTATACCGTTGAGGTTACAGAAGGCACGTATGACATGACCGCACGAATTGCCTCTGCAATAAATTCTTCAGAGCTGCTGCTCCAGCTTGACGGAGTTTCCCTTACAGGCACAGTTGATGTGCCTAACACAGGAGGGTATCAAACCTGGCAACGACTGAGACTGGGAACAGCCGATTTCCCATCCGGCACATACACTTTAAGATTGACTGCAGTAACCGGCGGGTTTAACATTACCGAACTTAATTTTGAATAAACTTCGGTAAATCTGAATTTTCTAGTTCCATCATAATTACTTCAAAGTCATTATATTTGGGTAACTAAATTCAGGTATTTAAAATGGCAGCCAAAAGGCCGGAAGCTTACGAACAAGCGTTAGAACAATTTGTAATGTTATGGGGTGATATGGCCTCAGCATGGGGAATTAATAAAACCATGTCTCAGATCCACGCATTACTATATGCAGAGTCGCAACCACTGGATACCGACTCCATCATGGACACGCTGGATATCAGCCGCGGCAATGCAAATATGAACCTTCGCCGGTTAGTTGACTGGGAACTCATTCACAAAAAATCTTTTCCCGGCGACCGCAAGGATTATTACTCGGCTGAAACTGATGTCTGGAAAATAGTATCCACCATAATAAGGGAAAGGCAGCAACAGGAAATTGCTCCAATTCGCGAAAACCTTGAAAAGTGCATTCAGACTTTGGAATCTGGTGGACTTAATGATGAAGAGAGCAAAGAGTTCAAAGTCCGCATCGAAAACTACGTTGAGTTTTTGGAGATGTTTGAGCGCTTCACCGGGGCCCTTCTTCCGTACATCAGCAAGAAAAACCTGAAGTTTTTAAAACAGCTTATAAAGCTGGTAGAAGTCAAAGAATCACTTGTAAGCAAAAAAAGTACAGATGACTAAGAAGTCAAAGCGAGAAATTGGAAATGAAGGCGAAGACCTCGCTTGTGCTTACCTTGAGTCTAAGGGATGGCGAATTCTTGAACGAAATTACTTTTTTGAACATGCCGAAGTTGACATCGTTGCTTATGATGATACAGCTATCGTTTTTGTAGAAGTCAAGCTCCGCTCAAATACCAAGTTTGGTCAACCTTTTGAGCACGTAACGGAAGACAAAGTAAAGAACATATTCAAAGCCTCCGAAGCCTGGATGTATGAGCGAAAGATGGAGGGCTCTCCCATGCGTTTTGATATCGTTGGCATACTTCAAGAAAAAAATGAAGCACCGGAGTTCAATCACATTGAGGATGCATTCAGGTAAGTTTTATTAACACCTCAACCCTGAACCTTTTTGAATGCAAAGCCATTAGTTACTATCATCCAATACATTAATTTTTTAGCTAATTCATTTCATGCCTTACACCAATCAGGATATTGCGGCAAAACTTCGTGAAGTATCACAACTCATGCAGCTTGCTGGAGAGAACCGTTTCAAAGTCATAGCCTTCGATAAAGCTGCACAAACAATTGAAGGGCTTCAGGATAACATTCAAAACTATATTTCAGATAAAAACCTGACCGATATCAAAGGTATAGGAAAATCTATAGCTGAAGATATTTACGCTCTCGATGAAACCGGTGAAATGCCTGTTTTAGAAGCCTTCAAAGAAAAAGTGCCAGAAGGATTAGTGAAGTGGTTAAGTATTTCCGGGTTGGGACCCAAAAACGCCTATAAAATTCATAAAGAATTAGGCATTAGCACCATTGAAGAATTAAAAGAGAAAATCGAAGATGGGTCCGTTGCTTCGTTATCGGGATTGGGACAGAAGTCAGCTGATAAGATCATGAAATCCATCGAGTGGATGGAGAAGTTTGATGAGCGATGCCGGCTGGATCAGGCTCAGGAAATTGCTACAACTATTTTTAATAGCCTTAAGGGTGAAGAAGGTGTAGAACAGATTGAAGTTGCTGGCTCATATCGCCGTGGACTCGAAACCATTGGTGATATCGACATCCTTATTGCTGCAGAAGAAAAACACATAAACTCACTTTTTGAGGTTTTCACGAATCACGATCGAGTGACGGAAGTACTAGGTAAGGGTGACACTAAAAGTTCTGTTCGCACCAAAGAAGGTCGACAGGTAGATTTGCGCATCGTCGCTCCTAAAGAATTCTCAGCGGCTTTAATGTATTTCACCGGAAGCAAAGAGCACAACGTGGTAATGCGCCAACGCGCCAGAGACCGGGGAATGAGCCTGAATGAATACGGCCTTTTCAAGCTTAACGAAGATGGTGATACTGACTTTGATAGGCCCGTTGAAACTTCCAGCGAATCTGACATCTATCAAAAATTAGACCTCCACTTTGTTCCACCTGAACTTCGTGAAGATCGTGGTGAATTTGATATTTATGAGGAACAGGAAGATTTCGACTTAGTCACGGATGATGATATTCGCGGAGTCATTCACGCCCACAGCACCTACAGTGATGGTAAGTATTCTATAAAAGAAATGGCTGAAGCCTGCATGGAGCGGGGTTATGAATACTTAGGCCTCACCGATCATTCTAAAACAGCGGCTTATGCGGGTGGACTTTCCGTTGACGAAATCAAGCAGCAATGGGAAGAAGTTGATGAGCTGAATGCAGAGTTCGAAGAAGCCGGCAAGAATTTTGTGATTTTTAAAGGTATCGAGTCAGACATTCTAGCCGATGGCTCGCTGGATTATGACGACGAAATATTGGAAGGTTTTGACTTTGTGATTGCCAGCGTGCACCAATCTCTTGAGATGCCCCGTGATAAAATGATGGAGCGAATGCGGAATGCTATCAAAAATCCCTATACCAGAATTTTGGGCCACCCAACCGGACGCTTATTACTGAGAAGAAATGGCAGCGATTTAGACTTGAATGAGCTCGTCGCTTTAGCTGCTGAACATAACACCGCAATCGAAATTAACGCTAACCCAAGGCGACTTGATCTGGACTGGAGGTTTGGAAACAAAGCCCTAGAAACCGGCCTTATGACTTCTATCAATCCGGATGCTCATACTACCGACGGAATTGATGATATTCCCTTTGGCGTACGCATTGCCCGAAAAGGAAAGTATGGAAAAGACCGAGTATTGAATACCAAAAGTGCGGATGAAGTAAAAGCATATTTTGAGTCACGTTAGACTTCATCATTCACACAGTTAAGATTATAAACGCCCTTAGAACCCACATACATGATTATAGAAAAATCCCAATTTTCTGAACATCAAATTGCGAAGCTTGTAAAGGGGTCGGTAGTTCCAAGACCTATTGCCTGGATTTCTTCTGTTGGCAAGAGCGGAATATTTAATTTAGCTCCTTATAGTTACTTCCAGGTTATTTCGCATAATCCGATTATGTTCATCATATCTATCGGGAAAGGTGCCAATGTTGGTAAAAAAGGAGATAAAGACACACTGGCAAATATTAAGGAGACCGGAGACTTTGTCATAAATTTAGTGTCTTCCCGGCTGGCTGATCAAATGCATAAGAGCAGCCATATTTTTCCAAAAGATGTTAGTGAATTTGAGGAAACCGGCCTCACTCCTGCAAAAAGTAAATTGATTACTGCACCGCGTGTAGAAGAAGCGGCAATCAGTATGGAATGCAAACTAGATCACGTTATGGAACTTGGCGATTTTAATCAGGTAATCGGGGAGTTGGTTTGTTATCACATTAATGATGATGTGTATTTGGAAAATGATAAAGTAAACTATGACACCTTTGACCCTATAGGCCGGATGGCAGCAAATTATACCCACGTCCGGGATTTATTTTTTCCAAACGATATTTGATCTAATCCGGGTATTCTATCCGGTCAATTTCATTTCCAAGGCTGTCGTATTCAATCCACGTTCCAACCTGCTCTCCCTTTTCGTACATCCCTATAACTTGTAACTGTCCATTTGGATGCCACCGTCTTAGAATGCCACTTCGGTCATATCCGCTTCTTCTTGGCATTTCAAATCTCGGAGTTCCATCAGAATAGTAATTTATATAGGCGGTATCACGGCGAACGGTATAATATTCCAGTTCACCTTCTGCATCAAAGTAACTGGTAAGTGTGTCTGAAATAATTTGCTCAATCGATTGTGAAACCGGATTTAGATAGTACATCTCTTCTGAGTTCCAGTTAACAACCAGTTTTCCATTGTCTTTCCAGATAGAACCCGACTCATTTTTATAATTAGCATCCATTCCTAATGTTCGGTTACGATGCCAGTACCTAAGGCGCTGCATCACCCCATCTTGAAATTCACCCTGCAAATTATAGCTCCGGCTATGAAACGTTCTGATATACCCTGAGTATGGCGCCCCTTCTCTTGTGTTATAGAGTGTAAGCGTGCTGTCTTCGACAAAATATCCTCTTTCACCATTAACTTGGGTTGAGTAGATATATTCTGAAGGAGCCACTTTATTTCCAGCCTTGTCCCTGAATTCAAGATGGTCGTAACCATCCAAAAAGTAATGCTCTTTTTTCTTTTTCTCTTCCGGTGCACATGCCACAGTAAGCAAAATAAGTACTATAAAGAGTAAGGTATGTTGAATCCTTTCAGGCACCATTAAAAAGCGTTTCATTTCTCATAGGTAATACTGTTGCCTAATAAATATCCATAAGGCTTCATTTCCGGAATCTGATCAAATACGACCTTTAAAATTCCGATGAGTGGTACAAATAAAATCATCCCGGAAATACCCCATAGCTCTCCTCCCACTATCAATGCGACCATAGCTACAAAAGGGTTTATGGAAACTTTAGATCCTACAATTCTTGGGGTGATAAAATTTCCTTCCAAAAACTGTACCGTCGCAAATACCGCTACCACAAAGACGGGTGTTAGTAAAGAGTCGGTTAACAACAGGGCAAAAAGTAACGGTGGCAGGGCCCCAATAATAATTCCAATATATGGGATGATGGCTAACAAGGAAGCAAAAACACCGAAGAATAAGGCGTGTTCGAGGCCAATAATTAAAAGCCCGGTGGTGTTTAAAACTGCTAATATCCCGATTACAGATAACATTCCTACCAAATAATTTTGAGTTACATCCTGAATGTTATCTAAGAGTTTATCAACACCGGAGCCCTCTTCTTTTCTTGAAGTAAATAGCTTTTGGAAGAACGTCCTGTACATTTCCTGATAATACAACATGAAAAAGACGAAGATGGGCATCAGCGTCATAACCGTAAAAATATTGGTGGTAGCGCTTAAAAAAGAACTCACATAATTTCCGCTTTGGTCAATGAGGTTATTGATACCCTGTTGCAGGTATTCACTTTGCTCCTCTTGTGAGATTCCTGCTGTTTCCTCCAAATATTGAATAGCACTGTTTGATACTGTCTTAAGTTTTTCTGTCACCTCAGGGATTCGTTCAGCAAATTGTACAAACTGTGCTGATATCAGTGATATAACTCCGGTAAAAACAATAAATACAACCAAAAGGGTCAGAATTATGCTAAAGGCACGACCTACTTTCCACCGTTCAAAAAGCCGAACCAATGGATTTAAAAGCATCGCAAAAAAGGCAGAAAAAGCCAGGGGCATCAAAATGAACTTCGCGTAGCTGACGATCACAAAAAGCAGGCTTAACCCGATAAGGGTAATGGTCGACTTAAGCCAAAAGGGATATTTGCCGGAAGATTTAACTCTATGGTGTGCCATAAATATTTATATTGTGTTCGTTTTACTTCTTACAGCTTTACAGGCAATGATAAATAAAGCATTTCTAAGATGTATTATATAATGTCGCACTTCAAAACATGCTTATTTTCTAAATAAGAAAGTGAAGGAGTACTGTTTATTTACTATTATAAAGTTGCTTAAGGGTTACTATTAATCGGGTACAGAAATGAAAAAAAGCAAAAAACTATCAAAAGGTACGCTCATCGGTTTAGTGTTTGTTGGGGTGATGAGCTCTCTTTTTGCCCTTCAATATTCCGGTTTTTTTAACCCTATTGAGTACTCTCTTTTGGACCAAAAGTTTAGAACTTTTGATCGGGACGTTCCCAAAGAGCGTGTTTCGCTTGCTATGATTGACCAAAAAAGTCTGGATGACTTTGTGGAAAATCACGGTATTTACTGGCCTTGGCCTCGTGAAGTGTATGGAACCGTACATAATTACCTAATGGCAAAAGGTGTACGGCTTGTTGTTTATGATGTGCTTTTTGATCAACCAGATTTTGACCGAAGGGGCATGTCAGGATGGATGAGTGATCTTTTCCTTGAACAGATGTTTGGCACCTACCAAAACTCAGTACTTTCTATTCAAACTTTAGAATCTGATTCAGCCTATGAATCTGGCAAATTAGACCGTTTTACCTATCCCATAAATATTGAAGATCAACACCAGCTTTATAGTGTTTCTAACGTTCCCATTCCTCGATTTCTAAAGACGGCTCATAAGCTTGGGTCTGTTCAGATTCCCACACAAAATGAATCTATTATTCGATCGGTTCCGCTTTTCTTCAATTTAACCGAAGAAAAAGCAATCCCGTCACTTGGTGTTGCTGCTTACTTAGGATACACCAATCCTCAAAACCTGACTCTAGAAGAGAAAGGCAATGCCCTTCACGTTGACTCCCTGGAAATCCCTTTACAAGATGATGGAAATTATCTGATTAATTGGTACAAGCAAGGTGGGGTGAATGATGGCTCCTTCCGCACCTATCCAATTTATGGGTTGTTTAAAGCCGGTTTGCAGTTTCGGCAAACAGGAACCACCAATGCAGATTCATTAATTGAATTACAGGATAAAATTGTTTTCATAGGGGCAAGTGCAGCCGGTTTATCCGACATCAAATCAACCCCGATGAGTCCCATAGAGCCCTTCCCCGGTGTAGAAATACATGCTGCGGTTGCCAATAATTTATTAGAAAACGACTTCATCACATCGGTTCCTAACCTTGTTAAGAATATCCTGATTCTAATTATTTGTGCCCTGCTGCTTGCTGCTATTTTCTGGACTCCTTCCCGAGTCAATATTTCTGTTTCTGCGGTAGTAATGGGATCAATTGTAGTTATAGGGTTACTGCTATTCAGTGTATATCGGGTCTGGTTCCCTACTGCCGAAATTTTCCTTTCCTCATTGTTAGTCATCATTGTTGGTTATACCACAAAATATGTCAGTGAAGATGCCCAAAAACGTGCTATCCGAAGCGCGTTTGACTTATACCTTCAAAAAGAGCTGGTCGAACAAATTATTGAATCGCCCGAGTTGCTAAAGTTAGGAGGCGAAAAGAAAGAACTAACTGTACTGTTTAGTGACTTGGCTGGTTTTACTTCTATTTCGGAAGATATGCCTCCTGAAGAACTCGTTACTTTTCTGAATGAGTACCTGAGTGAAATGACTGATATTGTTTTCAGAAATAAAGGCACCCTGGATAAGTATATCGGTGATGCTATTATGGCTTTTTGGGGAGCTCCCGTGCCAACCGAAGAACATGCCTACCTTGCCTGTAAATGTGTGCTCGAAATGGAGGATAAGCTCCAGGAGCTACAAGCTAAATGGAGTGGAGATGACTTACCCGCACCGCATGTTCGTTATGGGTTAAATTCAGGGCCGATGGTTGTTGGTAACATGGGCTCTAAAGATCGCTTTAGCTATACCGTATTAGGCGATAATGTGAATTTAGGTGCACGACTTGAACCCGCCAACAAAGATTTTGGTACCCGGATTTTGATCTCTGAAAGTACACAGCTACAAGTTAAAGACCGTATGCTGACCCGTGAAGTTGCTTTGATGAAGGCAAAAGGTAAAACAAAACCCATCCGTATTTTTGAGCTGGTTTGTGAGAATGATGATACTGAGCATGCAAAATGGGCCCCTTTTGTTGAACTTTTCCATAAAGGTTTAAATCAGTATTATAATCGGGAATGGGAAGAGGCAGAAGTTAATTTCCAAAAAGCACTGGAAATGAAAGACGGGGACATGCTTTGCCGTATTTATTTAAAGAACATCGAGGTATTTAAAAAGAATCCGCCCGGGGAAAACTGGGAAGGAAGCTATCAACAAACAAATAAATGATGAAAACAATACTTTCTATTTTTGGGGTGCTGCTATTAAGCACAGTTATCTTTAGCCAGTCAGGAATTGCACAAACAAGGTACACGAATCAAACAGCTGACCTTAGAGAAGGTCCGGCAGCCTATCATGAATTCCTTCTAAGACTTTACATCAATAATAAAGTTGAACTGGATTCAACCGAGGGGTATTGGAATCGTGTTTGGTTTAAAGACACAAGAGGCTGGTTGCCAAGCTATACGCTTTCCGAAGCTCAAATCAGCTCTGATGAACTTGAGTCGGACTCCATGCAACAACGTATGGGGCTGATGTTTTCACAGCTTAACAACGATGACCCAGTAACTGAAGAAGACCTGACAGCTTCTCCTGCCCAGGTTTCGGCTGCTGTAAAAGGATTTTCTGAAAAATGGGCTCGTACACGTGGCCTGGAATATTCCGTCAATTTTGAGCGATACCTAATTGAACCGGCTTCACCTACTGAATTTCAGAACTTTATTGGAGTTCGTGACCGCCCCATGAATGACTATCAGCAAAGAAGAATGCTGTATCCACGTGCTATCTATATTCCATACCCCAACCCTTCTATCGATCAGGTTGGATATGCTGTGGCAAGTGCAGTTGCTCAAAAAGGCTTGGTCAGCAACTATCCACTTCAGCGATACCTTGATCTTATTTCAGGATTGGTAGTAGAAAATAGCCACCGCCCTGAGTTGGATTTCAGTATTCTCATTCTTGATGTGGAAGATATTCAAGGGTATTCCCTTCCCGGAAACTATATCTTTATCTCAAAGGGAGCTCTCAAGCAGATGCAGACAGAGGCAGAGCTGGTTCATTTTATAGCCCATGAAGTTGCTCACCTGGTTTTTGGACATGGAATAGTTGAGTATCTGGAGCAAGAGCCACGCATCAAACAGGAAAGCATGCTGGAAGAAATGCGTCGTAAATTGGCAGCCAATAATGCCGAAGACCAAGCTACTGAAGAGGAAAGAACGAGTGAGCAACGACTCACTGATATGGGGGATGGCTTTTATGATGCTATAAATAGTGAGCGTTTGGAAGAATATGAATTTGAGGCTGACTACTGGGGCATCATCTATACATACCTTTCCGGATATAATCCGAATGAAGCCGTTAAATATCTTGAAAGACTTCAGCGCTTCGAAAATCCTTCAGAATCAATTACAGAATGGAATGGCCTAAAGCTTGAAAAGCGAATTACAGCTGTTAATAAGCAAATCAGCGAATTGAATTTAGGAAACGGCAATACGAGCAGTGATTTATTTCAGCGACTCATTAATTCACTTGAATAAGCTGAACAGCTTCTTTTAAAATTCTATATTTTAGAGCAGGTAAAAAACATTACTCATTGAGTTTTGTTTCTTACCTGCTCTTTTTTATTGCTACTGATTTTTCACCTTTCAATTCAATAAACCAGCCATGCATATCGATCATATCGGCATTGCCGTAAAAGACATTAAAGCAGCAACGGAGACCTACTCCAAAATCCTTAATGCCTCTCCCACTAAAAGTGAGACAGTTGAAAGTGAAAAAGTTGAAACCGTGTTCTTTCAAACCGGGGAATCTAAAGTGGAACTTTTAGGTGCTACGACTGATGACTCTGTTATAGCAAAATATGTCAAGAAAAATGGAGAAGGATTACATCATGTAGCTTTTGAGGTGGAGGATATACATCAAGAACTGGCCCGGCTTAAAAAAGAAGGATTTACCATACTCAATAAACAGCCCAAAAAAGGAGCCGATAAAAAGTTGGTTGCATTTGTCCAGCCAAAAGATAATCACGGTGTATTAGTAGAGTTGTGTCAGAGTAGATAGGGTCAATAATTCCTGAAATCTTGCCCCCCTTTCTTGTGGTTGAAAATCTCGAAAAAACAATCTAAGGGAGGAGAACTTTTTCTCATAGATTTAAAAGGATTAACGCAGAGAGAGGTTCATACGTGACTCTAATAGAGGCCACATGTCCCAGAATAAATAATTATTACGTATTCCAATAAAATTATAAGCTCTAGCTGATGTTCAATATCCTGAGAGCTAGGCTCTCCAGACACATTAAATATAATAGTAGAAATAATGATCTTCGTATCCCAACCTTGGATACTCGAAGTAAGGCTTAAATGGGGTTAAAATTAAATGAGACTTAACTTTAGCCTGGTAAAAATTGTTACCTTTACATAATTAATGGGCCCTATATTATCATGCTGACAAACAAATCAGATTAATACTCAGACATAAATTGGCCTGAATAAAACTTAATCTCGAAACTCTACCATTATAAGAATGTATAAAGCACTTCAATTTTTTTACCAATCTTCGCGGAAGCAAATACTTGCTGCTTCAGTAGCAAGCTTAGTAGTTGCCGGACTGAATCTCTCGAGCTTAAATTTTTTTAAGGAACTAGTAGTTGCAGATCAAGATAATAAACTCTTCTACTTTGGGTTAATTGCTAGTCAAATTATTACAGCCTTACTGATTAGTACTATTGTAGGGAAAAAGATTACATGGCATTTTGAACAAATATTGATTGAGTGTAGAGAAAGCATTTCACGTAATATTCTACGAAGACCTTATGATGCTATAAAAGATCGCTTGAATCGTATCGCTCCTGTACTACAGTTTGAAGTAGCTGAAGTTCGTAAGTTCGGGAAAAACCTTCCAGGTCTTGTTGTAGCTATTACTCAAACACTGGTAGTATTTGCATATATGTTTTATCTGTCTTGGCAACTAGCTACCATGGTTTTGACACTTTTTTTACTTATTACCTGTGTTATGATTGTAGCATTGCCTATGCAAAAACGTTTTGAAAGAGAGAGATCAATTAACCGCACAAAACTTCATACCAAGTTTGAGTTATTCAACTTAGGGTATAAAAATTTATCTATTAACAGGGAGCATGGTGATCACTTCATAAATCATTCTATCCACACTCCGAATTATAGATTAGCTCAAGAGAATACAAAGATTGAACTTGTTAAAATTGTCTTGGAACAACTAATAACAGCAATCGTGCTAATTGGCTTAGGTATTTTTTTTCTTGGGGGACAGGATTGGGTGGAACTAAGCCAGCCAGTTATCACACAATTTGTTGTGGTAATGATTTTCATTTTGCCTTCATTCATTAAAATTATTGTCTTTTTTAATGAACTGAAAAAAGTTGAAAATGCTATAGAGCAAATAAATGAACTCAGTAAAGATCTGGAGGATGCAATTCCTACATTAAAGAATCAACCTATTAACAATGAAAATAATAGTGCACCAATAATTTCTTTAAAAAATGTAGAATATTTTTATGGAGAGAATGAATCTGAATTCAAAATTGGACCTATAAATACAGTAATATACGAAAATGAGATTGTGATTATTAAAGGTGGTAATGGTAGCGGTAAAACAACCCTTTTCAACATTATTGTGGGTTTATTTCAACCAGACAAAGGAAAGGTAAAATATAAAGGACAAACCCTGTCTCTTGATAATATTCAATTTTATCGGAATGAGCTTTGTTGTCATTTCACAGATTCACCTGTTTTTGATGACATATCATACATACCAGAGAACAAGTTCGAAAACTCAGATGCTTACATTGATGAATTAGAGCTTACAGGAAAAACTAATCTGTCTTTTTTCAGAATCAGTGATTTCAATCTTTCTTTTGGCCAAAAAAGCAGGCTTAATTTGATGCGATTATTATTAGAAGACAAATCAATTTATGTATTAGATGAATGGGCTGCCAACCAAGACGTTCATTTTAAGGAGAAATTTTATCTTGAAATAATTCCGAGACTTAAAAAGGAAGGAAAAACGGTAATTCTAATATCACATGACGATAAATATTATTCCATAGCAGACCAGCTTATTACGCTGAGAAACGGGCAAATTGAAAGTGTCAAGATGTCTTAAAAAAATTTAGTTGCTATATGTCATATATATAATAACCTTAGAGCCCTCTTTAAGTAAGAATTAAAAAAAACTATGGTACGTAATAAAGATGCTTCTGTTTGCGCGATTATTGTAACATGCAGTGGACAAAAAATTACATTGAAGAATTTATTAAAAGCCTGTTGAGAAGGTATTACCATTGTTTATAATAGGTCTACGGACAATACGTTAACAATTTTGATGTCTTTTGAAGAGATTTATTTGATAGAAAATTTAGGCTTTGGAAAAGCAAATAATCTGGCTTTAAAAAAGGCCTATTTGGAGGGTTTTGAATATTTTTTGTGAACCAAGATACCCGAATAAAAGAAAACACTGTGGGAGAATTAATTCGAATGTCTCAGAAGTTTAGTGACAGGGTAATTATTTCACCTGTTCACTTTGATGACTCTAAAAAAGTTCTTGATTTACAAATTTCTAAATTCTTTTAACAAAACCGCAAAGACCATAAATTATTCCGGGAGGATTTTAAGGCAGGTAACTTAAAAGAATCCTATGAAGTTGAATTTGTGAATGTAGCACTTTGGATATTGAGTAGACAAGTAGTGGAAACTGTGGGAGTTTTTCATCCATACTTTTTCCGCTATGGCGAAGATGCTAATTACAACGACCGAGCGGTGAGCCTGGGTATTAAACCTAATTCTTGCAGGAAAATTACATGCAGTTCATAACAAAACCTACAGAAAGAACAAGCCGCTGAATGCTCTGCAATTTATTGAGAAAGAAATGTTATTAATAACACTGAACCCTATAACGAAAAATGGCGTAGTCCGTATTCTTCTAAAAAGTATTTCAGGCTCTTTATAACATCTAGGAAGCAAAAAATTCCAGAGTATTTTTCTGGCTGTATAAGTTACTGTAAACAGTTTAACAAGTAGCTTAAAACTGAGACGTTTGCCCTGAGTAATATAGCTTAAATCTGGCAATTCTTACTTTACTTTCATAAACTTAAAAGTATAATAATCTTAATTTTTAAGGTCTCTTATGACCGATGCTCTTCTCTGTTTCTCTTTGTTTTGCAGTTTCACAGATGGAAGGCTAATGAAAAGGGAGAAAATAATGGATACTACCTGACTTATAAAGCTGATAAAAACAGCAAGTTTCTGTTTCCATGGCTTCCGCCGATTTTGTGTGTTTTTTGATAAAAGATTATCTAAAATTTCATCAAAAGAAGCCCACGTGCCGGGTAAGTGCACAACACTTGGTTTGGTTTGAGTTTCTTTTTGAATGAAAGCTCCATCTTCTACAACATAATCTTTAGGCTCATTTTGAAATCTATGTAAGTTCAGAAATTTTAGTATCTGACGTTCAATTCTGAAGCGATAATAAGACTGAACTTTAGAGTATTCAGAAAAAGTTTTGGCAGTCATTCTTCCTCCTGTACAGCCTAAAATGAGTTGATTTCTATCAATTTTTGCGACCAAATAATTCTCAGATTTATAAAAATTATCTACGTAAAACCTATGAAAAAAATGTTGATCGCTTTTAATTTTTGTTAGTTCAGCTTCTCTTTCTATTGGAATCTTGTAATCCTTTATCATTTTATTAAGCATTAATCTTAAATCAGATACTTTACCGATACAAGACCCTGCATTTACATAATCAAATACGGTTTCTCCTCTTGGGTATATTCTCCAATATTCTTTATATAATGTTGAGTCATAAAAAGAGAAATTTGCTTCACCAGAAAAAAGTATATCTGTATTTAGAGAATTAAATTTTTTGAGTATCGTTTGTTCATTCTCTTGTATCAGGACATCAAAAGCATCAACAAAAAGAATTATTTGATCAGTTTTTTTTGTTTGTAAAAAATCATATAGAACTTTGATTTTTAATGAGTTCGCATTCCATGTAGAATGAATAAGCACTTCCAGTTTCAGCCCAAGCTTATTGCAAGACTCTACAAGTACATTGGATGGTTCTAATTTTTGATCAGCGTAAGTAACTACCGTAAGTTTATGTTTTTTCTCCATTCGAGGATGATGCGAGTTCAGTAAAGAGTTCTTCGTATTGTGGAATAATTACAATTACATCAAAATCTGATGCTCTTTGATTTTTATCTGTATGTATATTCAGCCCTCTATCTTCAAGAAACTGTTTAATTGCTTTCCCAAATAACACGGGATCAGAACCCTCAAGAATTGTTCCATACCTGCCGTCTGAAAGAATTTCAGCGGGCCCAAAGTCACAGTTGGTGGTAATTACTTCTGTATCACAGGCCAGTGCTTCAGCTAATACATGGGCAAATCCTTCCCAATCAGATGATAACAAGAAGCATTCAGCATGTCTTAAATAGACATAAGGATTATCTTGAAAACCCATGAACTTCACACTAGCATTCAAAGATAAATCATCAACCAGCTTTTGAAGATTCTTTTGCTGTGGCCCTTGACCAAGAATAACCAGTAAATAACCTTTTTTATAGGCATTACTTTCGTAGAAGGCTCGAATCATTTTATCAAATCTTTTCTGTTTAGCAAGCCTCCCTATGCCAAGTAAAAACGGTTTTTTCAATTCTAAATGATTAACTGAAGAAGCCAAGGATTCTATTTTTTTCAGATCAATTGGATTATAGATTGTAGTAATTTTTTTTCCAGAGATCTTAAATCTGTTAAGGATAGATTTTTTACCGCCATTGCTAATTGCGATTACATGATCTGCACGGTGATAAGTTATTTTTAACAGAAATTGCAAAATATTGCCAAAAACAAAACCTTTTGATCTTGCTTCAGCAAAAATATTATTACCACTTCGTATAATCCATATGCCGTTAATGACACCAATAGCTTTTAAAAAATAGCCATAATAATTCATACTCTCTGTTACCGTCATTACCACATCTGGTTTCTCAGATTTCAGGCTATTTAGATGGAAAGGCATAATCTTAAAAACAAAGAAACAGAGTTGCCAAAAAAAATTATTTCTAAAGAAATCAGATGTACTGTAGATTAAATCAGCCTTATTGAACGATGAAGAATATGAGCCTTCGCTACTTATTAGTAAAACTTTGATGGTAAATTTATTTCTATCATAAGTTTTCAACAGGTTTAATACAGTTCTCTCAGCCCCACCTCCAGCAAGAGATGGAAGTAATATAATCACTTTTGTAGTTGAGGCGTTTTTCAATTTCTAACTAATATTCCCCTAAATAAATATACAAGTTCTAAGAATTAGTAGTTGATATATGTCCTTCTGGTTAACTTTCTTCAAAGAGCTGTTTACAAATTTTCATTATATCAGTTCTGTTAGCATGTTGATTTCCATACCTGTCAGATATTGCTTCTTTAGAAGAAAGGTTTTTATAACTAACACCTACTGCTAACGGCTTTTTTCCAGTGAAATTGGTAATTGCGTAGCTATAAACAATATCTTCTCCACCACCCGTTCTTGGATTTAAGGATAGCCCGGTTTTATATAGTGTTGAAAAAAAATGCGGGATAAACTCACGTTTGGTACAAACAAGCCTGTTTAAATGAATTTCGCATTCAATTTTTTCCCCAATGCCTGGCTTAATGCCCTTTCCATAAGTGTTATCCTTATGTGGTATTTTCCCTTCTGAAGTTATTGTTCTTTCCGGATTTTTTATACTTTCATTCACAATTATTCTTAAACTTTCTTCTTCAAAAAAGATATCATCGTCTTGAAGGAGAACTATGTCATTTGAGGCTAATAGCCCTGCAGCATATCTTGAAGCAAGCCCCAGGTCATTACTTTCAATAATTTTAACATCCTCATCAAAAGCTCCAATATCCAATTTCTCAGGCCCATTATGCCAAATAATTATTTCATCCAGAAGTGCATAATCCATATAGGCAGCTAAAATTTTTTTAACATTCTTTGGCCTTTTAAAAGATGACAAAATCAGGGTGCAGCCATCACTGTTACTGTATAGGTTACCTTCTTCAGCGGAAATTGCTTGATAGTATTTCTTTTTAATCCAATTCATCATTTTCTAGCTAGTTGTTTCTTATTAAAAAATAGCACTTTGGATAAAAGAACTAAAAATTTTAACGAAGTGAAATATTGCCATGACCATTAACTTTATCTTCAGAATTATCGAAATAATAATTTCCCCTAACCCCATATGGTGCCCTATATCATATGGGTATGGATTATATCTACCCATAAAATTGGTAAATAAATAATTATAGTTATCGCGGGTTCGCTGGTATTCAAAGCTAAGTATATTTTGCTTCCAAAAATAGCTGATATCTAATAAAACCGTCGCTGCTGCCGAGGCCTATTGCTCCTGATTCTGTTATCGCAAAATATGTTAACCGAAAAGGCGAGGGTATTCATCATGTTGCCTTTGAAGTAGATGATATCTATTCCGAATTAGATCGTTTGCGAAAAGAAGGGTTCACCATCCTTAATGAACAACCCAAAGACGGCGCAGATAATAAATTAGTGGCCTTTGTTCACCCTAAAGACAATCATGGGGTTTTGGTAGAGCTGTGCCAAGCCAAGGGGTAAGCAAGCTATATCTCTCTTTGACAATATCACTCTTCTTTATTAACATGCCCTAAGCTAAACAAAAGGGTACACTTAGGTTTTATCATATTAAAATAATTTCGGGGTAATAGCTTACCTGTACAATATGTTCCGCATAGCTATGCTGTGAGCTTGGGTAGAAATTTAGCTACAATTAACGGGGACAATAAAATAAATACGTAGGGTTATGCATTTAATATTTCGTTTATATAAAAGTAGGGTATATAATTTTTCACGTAAAGTATTCGGTTTCACTTTCTTTCTTCTGTTGATATCAAACCAGCAATTGATAGGTCAAAATGTTGAAACTGAACCGGTCATTAATATTACATCCGGACAGCCACCGGAATTTAATGAGCAGTTGGAGCAAACTATTCAAACACTACTGGTCTCGATAAACAAATTCACCAACGACCAAGTTGATGAGTTTCAAAACAGTGAAGGACAAGCTGCTTTAAAAGCTTTGGTTGAAGAAAATCAATTCATCTCTAACCTTCAGGAGATTAATACCTATGTAATTACTACCCAGAATAATACCTATGAAGTTCCCAGAATCTACCTTAAGCCAATTGATGGGAATGAGTTTTCTTATGAGGAATTAAAGTTCACTTTTTCTGAAGAAGGTGAGCTAATTGATGCTATAATTATTGATAAGCATCAAAATATAGATCGTATTGTCAGGCGATCCTCTTTGGCTGATGAGGAAGAATCAGCCATAGTTAAATCTGCAGTTGAGTCCTATATAAAAGCTTTCGAAGACAAAGATGTTGAAGCCGTAAGAAATTTATTTACAGTAGAATCAGCCATAATTGCCGGATCCATTAGAGAAAGTGATGGCTTGGTAGATTATGATCGGTATACCTATGAGGAGTATATGACACGCTTAGAAGAGCGTGTTTTAACTTCCTACAATACCGTGGGGATCAAGTATGAAGATGAAAAAATTCTACGCCACCCGGATTACCCGAACTCTTTTGGCTATAACGCCAAGCAGTATTACCAAACTCCTTCTTATGCTGATACAGGCTACATCTTTATGATATGGGATTTTGAATCGGGATCACCAAAACTTGTGAACCGAACCTGGCAAAATCCGAAAACAGATGCCAATCCTTTTGGTGAAATTGCTGCTCCAAAAACAACCCGGCTTGAGGCTCGGCTCACCGAAGTTCGCACAAGGGTTGATAACAGCAATTTGAGCTTAACCAAATCTATGCCTGAGAACCAAGGCTTGCTTCAAATTGAGTTAGAAACCAACAAACTTGATCTTGCCAATACCGACAAAATAAGGCAGTGGATTCATGAGGAGAAGTTATCACTTTCAAATCTCGAACTCCTTACTGATTTCATTGAAATCATTGACGACAAAAACATCCGCATTCCCTTTAAAGTTGAACCATACGATGGATTGCCTGAGGTTTCAACCGAACTTAAATTTTTGGGGACTCCTGTAATTGACAGTTTTCGAAGTGACCAAGCTCTTGTCTTAAAGCGCTTAAATGTTATGACAGTGGAAATCAATTTTACTGAAGTTAGTGCCGAAGTTGCCCCCAAACCACGCAGGCTTGAAGCTCAGCTTACTGATGTTAGAACTCGGGTTGATAACAGTAATCTCAGCCTCACTAAGTCTATGCCAAAGGATCAGGGGCTGCTACAGATTGAATTGGAAACAAATGACATCAGCCTGATCAATTCTGAAATCGCCAATGAATGGATCGCTAATCAAACCTTTACCTTCACAAATCTTGAATTGCTTGCCAATTTCATCGAGATAATTGACAGTACCAATATTCGCATCCCCTTTAAAACAGATTGGGAGCAAGGAATGCAGAGAATTACAACAGACCTGAGCATTCGGGGTACTTCTGTTATTGATGATTTTTCAAGTACCCAGCCTCTTTACTTACAAAGACTGAATGTTATGACTGTTCGGATTATGTCTCGTCAGGAGCAGGAAGAAGTTGAAGAAGTTGAACGGGCTATAGAAGCTGGTGAAATAGAACCCCCAGCACCAGATACTACGGAACTCGCTTTTGCTGAAGAATTTGCCTTCGAAGGAAAAGTACGGTTTAAAACCAACGTCAATAATTTCAACATAAAGATTACTGATGAAGGCGGCAATGTGTTGGTTGATGAATTTCAACGAAGACGCCGTTTTGACTATCAACTTCTCGAAGGTCCGTACGAAATAGAATTTACCGGTGACAAAATTGAAACCAGAGTTATTGAGATCTCAATTTTGAGAACGGCTATCCTACTTCATCAAATCAACCTGTTTTAGTTTTGATTAGCATGAAAGTCGTTTGAGATAATGAACTTTAATCTCAAATCAGTTAACTATCACAATAGGGAAGTCTTGCCCTCTTGAATAACTATTTGGGTATTGAGCCTGACCCTTGTGCTTTTGCGTAAGAACCGGAACCTGGTCGTTAATAAAAGCGTCCAATTCCTTAACGGTGATCTTACCGTCTTTAAGACCTCCATCGGCACCTCCCTGCATTCCTTGCAAGAGTGCATAGGTAAAAACTCCATGCCCCAAGGCTTGAAATTCCGTTGCATATTGTTCGGTTCCCGTTGAGGCCATTACCACTAAACCTGCGCTTCTGGCTAATTGCAGAATCGCTTTTTGTTCGGTTGCCCCACGCATACTGAAGGTCTCCACGGCTCCACCACTTTGGCACGCGTCCAGTACAATCATTTGTTTTCGTGCCTTTATTTGTTTGGAAAGTCCGGTGATCTGATCAGCTGAGATCCCATTTTTTTCAAGCCCTTCATTATCACCATATAGTCTTACTACATCATGCAAAGCCATATAGAAATCTTCTTCTTTGCCTTCCATCGGTTCGCTCATAACCCCATGACCGGCATAAAAGAATAGAAAAGCATCTTCAGGTTTAGCCTTTTTAATAATTTCCTGAAAAGCTTTCTCCACGTTCTTTTTGTTAGCTTTTCCATCATAAAGCGTAGTTACGTTTATAGATTTAAAAATGGATGATCCTTTCTGCTGAACGGTTTCTACAAAAGACTCCGCATCCGGTTTTCCATAATTTAAATTCATGGACGCATTCTTATACTCATTAACACCTATGGCTAGGACATATAAATCTGAAGTAGCTACCGCCCCCGAATAGTCCAGCTCCAATTCTACCGGGTTAGATTCGATTCTTTCGGAGTTAAAGGCTGTGAGTCTGAAACTGTTTGTCCCCGGAAGCAAAGCAACATTGAATTCTTTTTCAGTGATGTTATCTCCGCCGGCTATTTTAAACCCACGGGTATCAGAATTCACTAATTTCCCATTATGGTAGAGCCGTACCTCATCTATCCCTCCACCCTGGTCAGTGACTTTGGCTTTTATCGTTACCTGTTCTCGTGAAAGCTTTGTTCCGGCTTCCGGTGAAACAAATTCCACCAATGGCGGTTGTTCAAACTCTCTATACGTTTCAAAACCGGCTGCCTCAGTAATCAAGTCATCCGTCTCATTTCTTAGTATCACTTCTTTTATTAAATCCGGACGATAATACGTTTCAAAAAACCGATCTATTGGGTAAAAGCTGGCCGCATCGTTCAGCCCGTTATTCATATACCAACCGATCAACTCTTCAGCTCCCGGTGATGCATCATAGTAGCCTCCGGGGGTCCATGTAATCCATCTTTTATTGTCAGGATGTACAAATAGCGACAGCAATGGCTCACCGTCTTCCATTCTATACCACCGAATGGTTCCATCTCCATGTGCCGCAACTACCATCTTTCCATTTCCTGCAATCTTGATCGCAAAAGCAGGGCTTTGAATGGAAGTATTCCATTTTTTATTACCTGAGTTGTCAACACTGTATATATTCCAATCTGCGCCCAGAACTACTGCATTTTCATTGAGTACATCCACACTATAAGTTCGCTCATACTGCTCAAAAATTTGCAAGAGTTGACCGTTTACAGATACCATCTCAGAGGTTTCCCAATTTTCAATTTTTACCCCTGTAGCTGAAGCACTATAACTTGGGCTGCCAGACTCATCTGGAATAAGACTTTTATTTAACACAGAAAATGTCAGAGGTTCCCCGCGAAATGGAGTAAAACCAACTTCATCTCCCGTTTCATTTAATTTGAAGTGGGAATTATCTGGAGCTCTATAACTATTAATTTCTCCTTTATGATAAATACCCAGCTCATCATCCGCATTGACTGTACCAAATTCAGGTGCACTTCCCGCAAAAACAACTCCGCCTTTCGGGTGTGCTTTTACATCCATAATCGTATTGGAGCCAACGGGAATATCTACGTAACTGCCCTGTCCTCCGTTACTCCACTTACGCATCACCTGCTTCCACTTTCCATCATAAACACTCTGATAAACTCCTCCTGCATACAGTGATTGCCCATCCTTTGAGAAAGCCAGATTAAATAAGCGATCAGTCTGTGTATTTGCCTTTGTGATGTCGGGTTCATAGAGAGGCGCTAACGTTTTTCCGTTCAGTACCTGAATCACAGGTGATTGATTATAGCCAACAGCCAGTTTCTGTCCATCCGGTGAAAATGAAAGTGAAAAAGGAAGTTGCCCTCCCGTAGGCATTTCCTCTGCTTCCAATTCAAATGAAGAATTATAAATCCGTACATATCCATCATAAGAAACCGTTGCCAATCGGTTTTCTTGATCGAATTCAACATTGTAAGAACTGTCATTGTGGTCTAATAAAGAAGATACTAACTGATAATTATTGGCATCATATACAAATACCCCATTGGGTCCGGCAAGAGATGCTGCAAGGTATTTCCCGTCCTGTGAGAATTCTACGTCCAGTACCAAATTAGTGAGACCACCAATACGCTCAACCATTTCAGCACTCTCAACATCATAAATATATATGGATGTTTCCCCATACCAGCTCCAGCCTGTGTTCCCGGCGATGGCTACTTTACTGCCATCCGGAGAAATTGCACTCGCATAAATCATCCCTTCTTGGCCATCACCAATTGGGATTCGAAAGGTTTTTAAAAAATGACCTGAGGCTGCATCCCAAAGTTTAGCAGTTTTGTCACTCGCGCCGGTTAGCATATAGCGCCCTTCAGCATCGGTATCTATGCTAACGATACTGGACATATGCATCTCGGTGTTTAGCCTTAATATTGGCTTTTGTTGAGACTGTGCCATTAATGACTGAGCTACTAACATACCCCCAATTAGCAGTACTGACTTTCTTAGTGTGTTCAAAAAATTCATAAGTTTATACTTAATTTACCAGCTTAGGCATGGTTGTAATTGTCAACACTTCTTCAGCCTGCTGAGCTTCTTGTTTCTTTATTTTAAATCCCCGTGTGTTGCTTAAAAACTCTTCTAAATCTTCCGCCAGATAAGGAATCCCATCTACCATTTTTGTTTGCAACCTCTCAAAAGGTTCTGTTTGTGCTATAACCTGCATCATTTCTACCCCAAAAGGGGCAACGCATTCAAACTGATAGGGCAAGGTGTAGCTTTTGTTAACTGCTCTTTCATTAATAAAGTGGCTATCAGTAAGCAAAACTCTGGTCCCATCATTTAAATGATATAGGATTCTGATATAGCTTGGAATGTTTACCTGTAGCGATACTTCCATCAGCTCTCCCTCTTCATAAACTAATTGATCACTGCCTTTTGTAGTCCACACTTCGAGCTTAAGTCCCCTGGAATCTCCCTTATTTTCTTTGAGTGCTTCTAAATCTTTAACCGCGTTTTCATAATTATCCGGAATTAACTGAAGGCCACTTTCTTCAACTATTGATTGACTGATAGAGGCGTTCGAAGAAGCAATTACAGTTCCCGTTTTGATTTCACGGACATCAAGCAACACATCTACATTATTGCCTGCATTCCAAAAAGTCCCTGTTAGAATGTGTGTAGGATCTTGTTTAAGCTGAGCGTTCGCTTCAACAATATTCCAGCTTGTTTTAGCCCCTAATTCCTGTAATAAATTCTGCCTCAGAAAATTGGCGAATACGCTGCTGATCCCAGAATCTTCAAATGTAATAGACCCCATATTCAAGCTGTGGTTTTTTTCCGATTCGCTACCGAAATTATTTACCATCACCCAAACAGCATCATCCAAAGAGTTTACTTTCCGATTTGTAAGTTCATTAATCTGTCGATCCACATATTCCATATCGGCGCGGATGTTATCCGGAGACCAAGACCTTTCTTTTCCTTCCGTGACTGAACTTTCTAATGACCGCGTTATCATCCATGCTTTAATCAGTTCAGCATACAATGGCTTCGCTTCTATAAATTGCGATAACGCAAGTTCTTTATTCCCGTTTTCAAGGCTGGCCTTCCCATTTTCTACACTACTTGTAAACTGGCTTAGCAGTTCTTTTCTGTTCGATACGTACTGCCCAAACAGATTCTCTCTGCTTACACTTGTTAGTACATACACCCTATTTCCATCAACATAGTTCTCTCTGCTTAAACCATATATACTGAGATTAGATGAGCTCTCAGTCGCAAACATAGTCTGGCTGCTATAATTGCCGTTCGTTTCTTCTTCAAAGATTTGAGATAGTGAGCTAACATCAACGGTAATCTTTTGAATTAAATCAGATCTTGAATTAGCTTCAGCTATTGCCAGCACCTCTTCTGCTGTTGCCTCCTCAGAAACGGTTGACATTCCAAAACCGGTAATATGTGATTCCCCTGAATAAGGTGTATTGGTCCCATATGTTGAAACCCACTCTGGTGTTTGTGAAAACACATTTATTAGTGGAAAAGTAATTAGAATCCCTAAAATAGGGAGTACTCTGAGTTTACCCCGATATTTTTTCATAAAGCTTAATTTGTACCCAAAAATTTCCCTGCAAATACCCTAACAAATATAAAATAGCCAGACAGTTTGAAAACTGCCAAAGCATTTTATAATTAAATATCAGTTTTTGATAAACTAAGCAACATTAAATGAAGGAAATGTTTTATCGATGACCGCACTAATAATACAATATGCCATTTTAGAAATGTATTCATAAAAAAAAGGCAGCCTGTTAAAAGGCTGCCTTTTCTAATAACTAATAAGTGTTAAGACGATTACTTCAGATCAAAACGATCTAAGTTCATCACCTTATTCCAAGCTTTAATGAAATCCTTAACGAACTTCTCTTCAGAATCTTCACTTCCATAGACTTCAGCAAGTGCTCGTAATTCTGAATTTGAACCAAAGATCAGGTCTGCACGAGTTCCTGTCCATTTTAGTTCGTTGGAATTACGGTCGCGCCCTTCAAAGAGGTCTTGTTCATCTGAAGTTGCTTTCCAGGTAGTGCCGAGATCTAACACATTCTTAAAGAAATCGTTAGTCAAGCTTCCGGGATTGTCTGTAAATACTCCATGATTTGAATCATCATAGTTGGTATCCAGCACGCGCATACCGCCTAATAGCACCGTCATTTCGGGTGCAGAAAGCGTTAGCAACTGCGATCGATCTACCAGCATTTCTTCGGCAGTAGTGCTGTGTTTTGGCTTGAAGTAGTTGCGGAATCCATCTGCAGGTGGTTCTAACCATGCAAATGACTCAACATCTGTTTCTTCTTCTTTAGCATCTGCTCTTCCGGGCGTGAATGGAACATCCACATCGTGACCAGCATTTTTGGCAGCTTGCTCAATTCCCACAACTCCGCCAAGTACAATTAGGTCAGCTACAGAAACTTGCTTGTCGCCTGATTGTGCTTCATCAAATTCAGACTTAATACCCTCAAAAACATCAAGCACTTTAGAGAGTTGATCCGGCTTGTTTACTTCCCATTCATTTTGAGGAGCAAAACGAATCCGTGCACCATTAGCCCCGCCTCTTTTGTCTGATCCTCTGAATGTGGACGCTGAAGCCCATGCTGTAGATGTTAATTCAGAAACCGAAAGTCCGGAGTCTTTAATTTTTCCTTTCAGCTCTGCAATGTCATCATCATTGATGATTTCATGAGTTACTTCAGGAATTGGATCCTGCCATAGCAGCTCTTCTTCAGGAACTTCAGGCCCTAACAAGAGTGACTTCGGCCCCATATCACGGTGCGTCAGCTTATACCAGGCACGCGCAAAGGCATCTGCAAATTCATCTGGATTTTCCAGGAATCGGCGTGAAATTTTTTCGTAATCAGGATCTTCTCTAAGAGCGAGATCGGTTGTCAGCATAAATGGCTGATGTTTTTTCTCCGGATCATGAGCATCAGGTACCGTTCCTGCGCCGGCGCCATCTTTTGGCTTCCATTGCCATGCACCAGCTGGACTTTTCTCAAGTTCCCACTCATAATTGAATAGATTCTCTAAATAGAGCATACTCCATTCTGTTGGCTTCTGTGTCCAGGTTCCTTCAAGGCCACTGGTAATTGTATCAGCTCCTTTTCCGGTACCATGGTTACTCTTCCAACCCAGACCCATTTGTTCCATAGGCGCTGCTTCTGGTTCTGATTCTAGGTTAGATTCAGGTGCAGCACCATGAACTTTACCAAAGGTGTGACCACCGGCAATGAGAGCTACAGTTTCTTCATCATTCATTGCCATTCGGGCAAAAGTCTGACGAATAAAATAAGCTGATTTTTTAGGATCAGGCTCGCCATTAGGTCCTTCCGGATTTACATAAATAAGACCCATATGATCGGCACCGAGAGGCTCTTCAAGTTCACCGTCATCATTGTGACGCTGATTTCCTAACCATTCACCTTCAGAACCCCAATAAATATCTTCTTCCGGCTCCCAGACGTCAGCACGTCCACCTGCAAAACCAAAGGTCTCGAAACCCATAGATTCAAGAGCAACGTTTCCGGCCAAAATCATAAGATCAGCCCAAGAAAGTTTGTTGCCGTATTTCTGCTTAATTGGCCAAAGTAATAGGCGAGCTTTATCCAAGTTCACATTATCAGGCCAGCTGTTTAAGGGAGCAAAACGCTGCGTTCCGGCTCCACCGCCACCGCGGCCGTCAACCACACGATAGGTACCGGCACTGTGCCATGCCATACGAATCATGAATGGACCGTAATGACCAAAGTCGGCAGGCCACCAGTCTTGTGAGTCGGTCATCAGATCAGTGAGATCTCCTTTAACAGCGGCTAAATCGAGCTTTTTAAATTCTTCAGCATAATCAAAATCCTCATCCATCGGATTTGTCAACGAGGAGTGCTGACGCAGGATATTCAAATTCAATTTATTGGGCCACCATTCTCTGTTCTTGGTCCCACTTCCTGCACTATTTACCTTTTCTCCATTATGAAATGGACACTTACCGATATCACCAGTTCCGTGATCATCGTTTGCTTTATACGTATTCGCTTTATTCCCTGAGCTTCCGTTTTTCTTATCTGCCATACTTTTATCTATTCCTTAGTGGTTGCTTTATTTCCCAAGTAAAGTACCAAATCCTACTATTCATATTAATAGATAATGATTATGATCGTATTAAACTGTTACCCTAAAACATGAACTGAGAGAGCCTGTTTTTTGAGGACTTTTTAAAAATTAGGTTTCAGACCTTCATATTTGTACTCTATTAGTGTACGATACCGTTCGGCTAGCCTCAGGGGACCTTCTTGCGAAATGAAGTTTTTGATCTGCGCCTGCTGACTCCACTGCAGAACTTACACTTCATTTTAACTGTAATATTCCAGGCATGAACTTATACAGATCCCTTCTCTTACTCATTCTATTTCTTGTTTTACCTTATTCTAACGGATTGGCTCAGTCAGTACCTGCTGCCACAGCAAATCTTTCCGCTGCCATTCAAAATGGTCAAAGTAACGAAGTCATATCGACTGACACCTCTTTCACTACTCCAGAAGCTGAGGTGCCTGAAAATTTACTTTCATATACCGTAATTACTCCATCTGAAGCAGCGCCAACACCTCCTTCAAGACAGCCACAAGATGTTATATCTATCTATAGTGATGCCTATACCGACATTAACTTAGATTCATTATCTGCAGAATTTGATGATTCAACATTAGAAGAGGTATTAATAGCGGGAAATAATACTCTGGAGATAGATTTTACCAACTTTCTGGGAATCGATTTTTCCAGTAACAAGCAAGACGCCTCCGAGATGACTAATTTCCATATGGATTTTTGGTTTACACGTCCGGATAAAGACGGATTAGTTTTTAACTCTAAGCTGGTTGACTTCGGTGAGGGAGATAGTGAGTCATCCGTATTAGAATTGAATATCAATGACGGAACAGATCCTCCTTTAGGACCAGGTGGAGTTTGGGTATCTTTAGATGTACCTCTCGATAGCTGGGTTAACCGACCTGATCTAAGAAGTAATCTTGCTCAATTAATAATTACATCCAATTTAGGTACCGTTTTTGTTGACAATATATATCTCTGGAAAACTGCAGCAATCACCCCATCTGACGCTGCATTAGAAGATTTACAAGTGGATGGTAAAACCATTCCTCGATTTAGCACTGAAGTAAAAAATTACACCTATGGCGTAGATGAGGGAACTATTACTGCTCCCCAAATAACGTTGGCAACTCCAACAAATGAGAATGCTACGGTCACAATTACTCAAGCTACAGGAATTCCCGGAGACGCAACTGTTGAGGTAGTCTCCGAAGATGAAACTGAAACAAATACTTATACCGTTACTTTTGCAGTAGCCACTCCATTGGAGCCGGCCACAACTCCGCCTTCCAGAAATGTTGATGATGTTATTTCTATATATAGTGATGCTTATTCAAATATTGGTGTAAATGCCTATTCCGCTGTGTTTGACGATTCATCAATTGAAGATGTTGTGATTGAAGGAGATTCAGTCTTAAAAATTGATTTCACCAACTTTCTGGGGATTGACTTTTCAGGTAACAAACAAGATGCATCTCAAATGACCCACTTTCACCTTGATTTCTGGACTTCAAGCATTGATTTGGATGGGAGAGTATTTAACTCAAAATTCTCTCAGTGGGGAGGTAGTGATGGCGAGGTTTCTGCCTTCGAATTACCAATAAACTCAGGTACAAATCCGGCTATTGAATCTCAAACCTGGGTATCTATTGACGTCCCTTTTTCGAGTTGGACAAATTCTCCTCAAACCAGAGACGACCTTGCACAGTTTATTCTAACATCCAATATGGACGTTGTTTTCATAGACAACCTCTACCTGTACAGAGAAGTACCTACAAGTGTAGATAATGATGATGGGTTACCCAATGAATTCAGATTGAACCAAAACTATCCAAACCCATTTAACCCCACTACACAGATAAGTTATAGCTTGCCTCAAGCTGAGCTAGTCGAGTTATCAGTTTATAATATGATGGGGCAAAGAGTAGCTACCTTGGTGAATGGCAAGCAATCAGCCGGTTTGCATATAACAAGCTTTGATGCTTCCCTCCTTTCAAGTGGAGTCTATATTTACCGCATTCAAGCTGGCGAGTTTGTGAGTACTAAGAAGTTGATGTTGATTAAATAGAATCGACTACAGCGCTGCTTCGTCACGCCAGTGGCGAAGTGGTGTATTATTACTAAAATTCTTTGTGGAAAACTTTTACCAGGGTACTACTACTTTCTTACTTTTAGATTAGTTTTCGGATTTTTGGCCATTTAACCACTGAAAACCTTTCCTTCTAAATATTAAATAGAGATAAGTCACCTTAAATCGGTGATTTAAAAGATAGTTTTCTTTAAATTTTTTAGCTCCTATAGTCATAAATACATACTACATTATGCAACTTATGCTAGGCAATTTACTCAGAGTGTAGCGCAATATTTAAGAATGTTTGAATAGACGCACTAGTCTAAAATTCATGACACATAATCCCCAATAAATCTCAGACTATTATCACCACCAATAATAATATTGACTATCGTCCAGATATTGATGGACTTCGTGCCATAGCAGTTCTATCTGTCATAATATTTCACATTAATGATACTCTTCTACCAGGAGGCTTCGTAGGAGTTGATATTTTCTTTGTCATCTCGGGTTACCTGATATCTCTACAAATCATACGAAATTTCGAGAATAATACATTCTCGTTATTAGATTTTTACAGAAGGCGGGTAAAACGAATAATGCCCTTATTGCTCTTCATAATTTTTGTAGGGTTGGTCTTCTCACAACTTTTTCTTCTACCAATAGATGCAAAAAATACAGCAATTTCAGCATTTTGGGCAATCATTTCTTTCGCTAATGTTTATTTTTGGTTTAGCGAAGATACGAGCTATTTCGCAACACCTAGTGAAGAACAGCCATTCCTGCATTTATGGTCACTCGGAGTGGAGGAACAATTTTATATATTATGGCCCTTATTACTCATCTTGATACTCAAAAAGGATAAAGGGCGTCTTTTTTTACCTATAGTTTGCAGTATCGCTTCTCTATCTTTCTTATTTGGTGAATTTGCGTATGAGATAGACCGATCTTTTACATACTACATGCTTCCTTCTAGAATTGGGGAATTACTTATTGGTGCAGTAACTGCCTACATAGTTTTTCAATATAAAATGATACGTGCGTTTTTGGGTCGTTATGTCAACACCGCTCTTTCAACAATTTGTTTTGCAATTATCTGCTCTAGTTTCTTTTTCATATCCAAAGATCAGACGTTTCCAGGGTTAATAGCAATTCCACCTACATTCAGTACGGGGTTACTAATCTTCTTAGGCCACCAAAGATCAAATACTGTCAAGCAATTACTATCATTACCAATTTTTGTATGGATTGGTAAGCTTTCATATTCGGCTTATTTATGGCACTGGTTAATATTGGCCTTTTATAGGTATTTCTATTCTTCAATTACTTTAATTGATGCCCTTATAGTTTTAATGTCTACATTCATACTGTCATATTTTTCATACACTTATATTGAGGTTCCTTTCAGGCGTTCTGAAAATGGATTTCACAAAGTCGTTACTAACCAATACTTAATCCCATCCACATTAATATCAACGATCGTCTTGTTTTCAATAATGACTAATGGATATGGGCTTCGAAACGATAGAGATCTATTTTTATCGGAAGTAGTAGATGAAAGTATGGAGATGAAACATCCTGCTAGCTTTGAATACGTTTGTATGCCTAATCCAATTGGTAATATGGATCTCATAGATCCTAGATGTGTATTAGGTAATAATGGTAACGAAGTGTCAAAAGTCATGCTCTGGGGTGATTCTAATTCCACCCATTATATTGGTATGATTGGTTCATTTGCTCAAGTAGCAAAATTTACTTTCAGAAATATTGCTATTGGCAGCTGTCCACCTACTCTTTCTGATCTACCTTATCTAGTTCAACCAAATTGCATAAGATCTAAGCCAATACTAAATAGACATATAACTGACTATGATGTGCTGATAATGTCAGCAAGTTGGTCAACATATCAGCAAATATCCACTAATTTTATAGTAGATCTTAAAGCCACACTGAATAGTCTAGTTCAAAGAAAAAAGAAAGTGATATTACTAGGTAAAGCCCCTTATTTGGAAAGTTATGATCGTAATTGCTACAAAAAAGCAATAAGACTGCCATGGTTAAATTGTGAAAATCAACCATATACAATATCCGATAACGTAATAAAGATTAATGAGACCTTGAAACAATTTGCTGATTCTTCCATACACATTGAGTACTATGATTTTAATAAATATATTTGTCCAACTGGTACTTGCAATGCATACGATGAGCAGGGACTACCGGTATATAGAGATAGATCTCATCTCGCTATTGAAGCTTCATGGAGAATAGGTGAAAAAATAATACAGACTGAAGGCGTACCTT
Organism: Balneola sp.; assembly: GCA_002694685.1. Classification (NCBI taxonomy): domain Bacteria; kingdom Pseudomonadati; phylum Balneolota; class Balneolia; order Balneolales; family Balneolaceae; genus Balneola; species Balneola sp. Next base: position 12,865 of record NZMW01000002.1, on the reverse strand, counting down.
TCCCATTTTCTAAAATCGATGACTGGTTGAATGAGTCAGAACACCAATAGCTATGAATCTGGTAGTATTAAAATTATTTCCATAAAATCAGAATAATTGCCATTGAATCCAGATATTAATTTGTAGACAGTGCCCGGAAAAGGCAAAATTAAGATTGATGCCTGCCACAAATCGGCTTATCTTATTATTCTATTAAATCGGGGCGTGGCTCAGCTAGGTAGAGCGCTCGGCTGGGGGTCGAGAGCAGCTAAGCCAATAATCAGCTCCCAGCTCTTCTAAACCCCTGTTTTCTCATCTTTTCAATTTCCCGGATAGCAATACGATAGTAGTTACTATGGTTTAGGGTTTCAGTTTTGTGTAGAAAGGTAAAAAAATATTTTTATTGTGCCCATTGATAATAGTACTTAACAGTGTTAACTTCAAAGCTTCGGCATATGCCTTTCTATTAAGAAAGCATTACACAGGACGATCCATGATTATCTGTAAGTGATCCACCTGATTTATATCCAAATAATTCGACAATAGTGTTTGCCGAGACAGAATTATTATGGGAAAAAATAAATTAGGTAGGATACTGTGTATGCTATTGATTACCAGCCTATCGTTTTAATGGAGACATTCTTCATGCAAAACAAATCAAACAAAAAATTAGACCGCTTTGAAATAATTGCGGTACTCAAAGCTTTGGGTATCAATACCAAAGTAAAACCAAGAAATAACTGGATTGATATTCTCTCACCCCTTAGGGAAGAAAAAAATCCTTCATTTAGTATCAACCTCGAAAGCGGAGCTTTCATTGATCGTACTACAGATGAAAAAGGAAGTATAATTGATCTGATAAAGCGCATAAACGGAACCGAATCGGATAAGGCAGTTGCAGACTTTTTGGATATGGTTCTTAACAGAGATAGGACTGATAGAAAGAGAAAATCAGGAATTAGTATCCAGCAATTAAAAAAAGAAAACTCACAGCTGATTGATACAAATGCCGATTCAATCAAAAAAATTGCTAACGAAAGATCAGATATAAACCTGAAGGCACTGGATGATTTAGATCTGCACTCCAATGCACCTTTTTTTGATACTATAGAGGAATACGACGGATTGACCCGAAATACGTTAGATAAATTTGGCTGTAAGTTCCTGACTAAGCATGGGCAGTTGGATCTGGCCATGATATACCCTACTGGAGTAGAACTTTATAGCCGGAATGAGGAAAACGAAAAACAGGTAATCCAGATGTCTGGAAGTTCGCCAAATGACTCATTCTTTGGTGTTGAACATATCCCGGACACAGACAGTACCACACTTTTAATTACTAAATCTCCAAGGGAGTGCATGCTTGCATGGCAGGAATTCAGCCCGGAATGTGATGTAATTAGTGTATGTGGGGGAGAAAAACCTTCATTGTCTCACAATCAGGCTCAAATCATAAAAGAACTAGCTCAAAAATACGATACAGTAATCGTAGTATTCGATCAGGATACGGAAGAAGCAAAATCTATTGCTGAGGCATTTTCTGTCGAAGTAAAAAAGGTTATTGAGCCAAATGTTGAGTTAAAAAAAATAAACATTCATGACTTATCTGAGGGCAAGGCAAAGGATATTGCTGATTTGTATCGAACTAAGTCACCAGCATTCCCCAATTTATTAGAAAGTGCTGAAGTGGTAAAAGTTAAGGGAAAAGATTCACTTCTAACTACTGATGAGGTGATCTGGAACACGAAAGGAGCTATTGAGAAATCATTGCTATTGGAAAAGCTCCAAGAGCGTGGATTATTTAAGCGGTACATTGCCGATGAAGACCGTAATTATATGGTAAAGGACAATGTGATTGTACCGATTAATGAATCACAGCTTACAGACTTCGTTAATGAAATGATTCAGAATATTCCCGATGAAGTTTTAGACCGTGATACGAGGGTGAAGGTAATGAGCAGCCTAATTACTACTAATATGGGGCAGTTACTTACGAATGCGCCCAAAAAAGAAGACTTAGGGCTTCATCAGGATCAACGCAATGATTGTTATTTATTCTTTAAGGATAAATGTATTAGGGTTACTAAGGACTCTGTTCAAGATATATCATACGAGGATCTGGATGGCTTAATTTGGGAACAAGACCAAGCGGAACGTCTCGCCCCAGTAGAGGTAAATTCAGAAAAGTCTGAGTTCGAAGTCTTTTGTGAGCTTGTTACGGGCGAAAATTCAGACAGGAAGGCCAGCTTAATGTCAGCCATTGGCTATTTACTTCACCGATATAAAAATAAAGCCAATTCGAAAGCTATAATCTTTACCGATCAAGAAATTGGAATGGCTAACACTTCCAATGGAGGAACCGGAAAGACCCTCATTGCTAAAGCAATTGGGCATTTACGACCACTGCATGAGATGAGTGGAAAATCACTCAACAGCAAAGATAAATTCATGTTCAATGATTTTCAGGAATATTATAGGTTAATCCTGATTGACGATGTCGGCGAAAAATTTATCTTTGAAGATCTGTTTACAGTTATTACTGGAAATATGCCTATACGGAGGCTGCATAAGAATAGATTTAGTGTACCTTTCGAACAAGCTCCGAAATTTATACTTACGACCAATGATCCCTTATCGGGTTCTGGTGAAAGTCACAAGCGCCGGCAATTCATCGTTGAATTTGCTTCATTCTTTGATTCACAGAAGAATCCGGTCGATTATTTCGGTCATATGCTCTTCGATGACTGGGATGAAAAAGAATGGGCCAGATTTGACGCATTTATGATCCAATGCATACAATTATTCCTGAAAGATGGATTGGTTGAAGCCTCAGTGAATTATGAAAAGCGTAAAGCTATCAATGAGACATCGCTACAATTCTTTAACTGGGCAGAGCTGTATCTTGAACTAGAACTTGAATACGAACAGCGAGAGTTATTTAGAGGTCATTCTGAGGTTGGGATAGAAAATTATCCAGGAATGAAGAAGCCGAAGAATAAAAATGGAGAATCCTTTCCATCGTATTCAATGCATGATCCCGGAGGAATGGGTGAAAATCAGATCCGCACATTCAAGCGTTCTTTAGAGCTTTATGCTTCCTATAAAGGTTGGAAAATACAGGAACGTGAATCAAATGGGAATACATTCATTTGGTTTACAAAAAGGAAGAGTGATTTATAGGATGAGGGGCTTCGGCCCCTTTTCTTTTATAATTTTTTTGTAGCTCTTTAGATTAAGATTTTAAGGGTAGGATCAGTAAGAAAATTATAATAGTATTTCCCTGCTGCGTTTTTTGGGTTGGATGAAATAAATGAGGGGATTTGTCCTGAAGACTTATTTTGTTGGGCAAGCTTAAAACTGCGAGTTTGATAACTCCCATAGTTATCCTCTAAAATCGTTACATATAAATCCTGATCATAATCGTATACCAAATGGTATAGATACACTATTTCCTTTTCATCGAAACCTAAATAATCAAATAATATTAAGTGAGTAACTAAGTTTTTTGGATGAAGGTCATAGATGCTATACATCGCCAATATTTCATCGGATTCATGAACTCCAAAGTTGGTGCAGTTATGCTTGTAGAGTGATTTAAGGTTATGTTTATCCTTGCCGATGATTGTGGGCATAATGAGATGAGTACCAAGATCCGAAAAATGGATGTACTCATTATCAAGTCTTTCTAAATCATAATGATTCTGACTTCTAAAACATACGTTTATTTCTAGCTTAGGTGTATTTTTATTCATGATCGTTTGGTTAATGAACAAGCTATGGTAGTCTTATCAAAGATATTGCCAGTATCTCATTAAAGGGAAAATGACATATAATGTGAGCAAAGTGTCAGGCCAAAAAACCAAAGTGTCACACGCTCATACCCGCTTTTAAAAAAAATGAGGTATAAGAATAATGAGCAATAACGCTCTTTAAATCTATAATTCTTATACCCATGAACCTTCAACCCTTTTTATTCCCCGTAACCGAGCGTACGGTTGCTGTTGATAACTCAACGACGCCACTAATAGATCTGGATAACCAGGAAACCTTTCTGTCCAACGGCTACAAAGCTATTGTCCGTGAGGATACCAATGAGGTTATCAGCATCGTTCGCGATTCCTATAAAATCGTGACGAACTCTAACCTGATTGACCAGCTACTGAGGCAGTTAGCAACCTGTGGTCATTCCTTCAAGATCGATCCTTCCCATTCGTTTGTAAGTAATGAACGGATGAGGCTTCAGATAACCTTCCCGGATCTTAAACTTCGGGATAAAGAATCTGACATTGCCTTATCTGCCTTCATTCATAACTCCTATGACCAATCGGAGGGAGTGCGTTTTTACTTTGGAGCCATCCGTGCAATCTGTTCCAATGGAATGATTTTCGGAACGGTACTTAGTAAGTACTATTCTCGTCATACGAAGGGATTCTCCTTTGATGACCTAAGTGAGAAGCTTGCCGAGGCGAGGTCTTTCTTCCCAGAGATACAAGAGCGTATCAACCGCTTAGAAGTACTCCGGGTAGATGAACAGTTGGTAGAGCATGTCTCAGAGAAAATCTCCAAGCGACTAGCTCAAGAAGCTATTGATCAGGAGGAGATAGGACGCATATCCCAATGGGTACTACTGAATCGCTTAACGAATCGGATCTCCCACGATATGGACCCTCATGTTCAAGCGCGATACCAGGATAACGTATCTAAAGTATTCGCCCTATGAGCCTACCTAAACTGATCATCAAGATTGTGATCATCATTATCACCGGAGGTAAAAAGCAATGAGTGTAACTAACGACTTTATAGAAGCCGCCGCAGAGTTTGTTAAGCAAACCCTGCGTGTGCTCCTGCTTGGAAAAATTCCCAAACCGGAGGACGAAGAAAACCAAAACCACAATAAGCCTGCTGAATAACTCAGTGGGCTTTTTTTATAACTACGAACCTTTAAACCCTACCCTTATGAAATCATTAGAATCAGAGCTCCCATCCGAACAATGGGTGTCAGAGCGGTCGCAATATCTCGGAGGCAGTGACGTCGGGACGATCCTTGGGGAGAATCCCTACTCAACGCCCCTGCAACTTTGGATGCGCAAGCAAGGCTTGTTGCCTCCCATTGAAAATACCCCCATCCTAAAATTCGGCCATTTCTTCGAGTCCATACTGGCCATGCATTTTGAGGACGTGACGGGCTTTAAAACCCGGCAGGTGAATAAAACCTTTGTCCACTCTGAACATGACTTCCTGCGTGCTAACATCGACCGTCAGGTCTTAGCCGGCGACAAGCTGGAATCTACAGCAGTACTCGAGCTTAAAACGACCACAAGCCATCGCCTGAAAGCTCTGGATGGCGAGTCTCCAAAAAGTTGGATACTTCAGGTCCAACATTATCTGGGTATCACAGGATATGATATCGGGATAATTTTGGCTTACGAACGAGACACTTGCCGGTTCCATGATCCGGTTATAATCGAACGCGATGATGATCTCATCATTAATAACATGAATACCCTTATCCAATGGTGGCAGACTCACATGGTTGGCGGTAAGCGGCCCGATCCAATAAACGGGGAAGACGCCCTCATCCTATACCCAGACTCCTCGGATGGAAAAACCATGGAAGTCACCCCTGCGGGCTATAGCCTCTACCAGGAACTGGTAAAGGTTCGTGAGCGTAAGTCGGATCTTGAGGCTATGGAAGAAGACCTAAAAACCAAACTGAAGGTTCGCCTTGGCGACGCCGAACGTATGGTGCTGGCTGGCAAAGACCTAATCAGTTGGAAAAGTTCGAGCCAGAACCGGCTCGACACGAAATCATTCCGGGAGGCGCGCCCCAAGCTCTATCGCCAGTACACAAAATCAACCACAACCCGACGGTTCACCGTCAAATAATAAAGGAGGCTAACATGCCACTTATCGTAAAAGAAGACCCATCCGAATACCCTCTCTGTCCGGAGGGATTACACCCAGCCGTACTCGTCGACGCTGTTGATCTGGGCGAGCAAGAAAGCCCGTGGGGAAAAAAACATCGCCTATCGCTTGTCCTTGAGACTCAGCAGAAAGATGAGGATGACAAGCCGTTTATTCTTGCCAAGCGCTACACATGGAGCTTGCATGATAAGAGTAATCTTCGCAAAGACCTGGAACGGCTCCTTGGAAAGAAGTTTCGTTCACAGGAGTTACTGGAAGGGATAGATCTGGAGGCGCATATTGGGATAAGCTGTAATATTCTGGTTGTCCATAATGAAACGGAAGACCGGACGTATGCTAATATCGAATCTCTACTTCCTTTTAAAGACGGCAGTGGTAGAGTTGTGAAAGATGCACTAATTCCATCTGGAAATTATGAGCGGGTAATTAACCGGCCCGACTATAAGCAGCCAGAGGAGTATGCATTAAATGGAGCTTAGGCTTCAAGGGAGGAGGCTTGCCTTCTCTTTTAGATTAAGTGTAGAACTTTCGAAGTCTGATTATTAAATAATGAAGACTATAGTGCCTTTTAATAACTTCCGAGTTGACTAAATCAATTTTAATAGAGTTTTTGAATTAAGCTCAGTTTTAAATCATAATACGATTCATGTCAAAAATTAAACCAACTTGGTATAAGCTAATTGTTACTTGGTGCCAAGAGCGTAAACCAAAAGGATATGGATTAACTATACCATTTGTTTTAGGAGTCGAAATTGATCTAACTATTCAAGAATTATTAACTGAGATTAAAGATTCAGAATACGAATTCAACATAATACTACAAAGGTGTGAGGATCTTGATGAATATGTCCTATCAATTCCAGACAAGTATACTAATCCCTTCGTATCTAAAATGAAAGGAGATGGGTCACTTAGGTATAATGAAGAAGAGCTCATTAAACTTAATTCTTTTCAAGAAGTGATTGATTTTATATCTGAAAAATATGAGAAGGTAATTGCCAAAAAGAAATTTTCGAAACAAATGGTAACAGGAGAGTGGGGCTATTTTGATGAAGATGACTTACAATTTATTGCTGAAGTAATAAATAACTAAAATAGTTCTATAACGATACAAAACAATAGATTGATATGGGATTTGTGAAGCAAAATTGGATAGAAAGTATGGAGCGTGGTTGGAATGAGCCAGATACTTTTGTGTGCGAAAGTTGTATAGAGGATGAATTTCTAAGTAAAGTTGTAGGAGAAAAAGCAACAAGTGAATATTGTTCATATTGTGATAACAGAATTGAAGGTGCCATGGTAGCTGCCCTTGCAGATGTTATGCCAAGTATTGCAGGCGCTATGTTTAATTATTTTGGAGAACCGGGAGAAGCTGGCTTGCCACGTGATTCGGGAGCATGGGTAATGGAGGATAGAATTACTGATACTTACGAGGCACTTCTGACACTTGGATTATCTGTTGATGAGGAGCTAATGGACGATATTTGCAACTCATTTACAAATGATGCGTGGGTTCCCGCAGTAGATGGTTCTTGGCTTGGGGAGCATGAACATGAAGTTCTAAGTTATTCATGGAGTAATTTTACTGAAAGTGCAAAGCATATAAGCAGGTATTTTATTTTTCAGAAAAAACAAGAGAAGGATAACGATGTAACCTATAGACCGACATATACACCTAAGCAAGTTTTAAATAGGATTGGTGAAATAATAGTCGAGTTATCTCTTTGGAAAGAATTACCAGCTAATACAACTTTTTATAGAGTAAGAAAGAAGGAAGGTGATTATGACCTATCAAAATTCACTGATATTGGCCCTCCACCTCGAAATCTAGCAACAGCAGGCAGAATGAACCCGGCTGGTATTAGCTATGGTTACTTTTCGAATAATGAAACGACTGCAATTCTTGAAATGAATGACACTACTCCATCTACTTATGTGGTAGGTAAATTTGAATTAAGAGAACCAATGATTGTAGTTGATTTAACCGATTTACCGCCATTGCCATCAATATTTGAAAATGATAAAAGCTCTAAACTTAATGCACTGATATTTCTTAAGTCATTTGTAGAAGCAATATCAACTCCCGTTACAAAGGATGGAAGAGAACACATCGATTATGTACCCTCTCAGATAGTATCTGAGTTTTTTGCTCAGGTACTACTAATTGATGATGATAAGAAAATTGATGCCACAATATATCCAAGCTCAATAGATAAGGGACATACAAACCTAGTGATATTTCCAAAGCATAATATAAACGGCCAAGATGATTGGGAGAAAATGTTGGAGCTTAAGGATTCGACTGAGGTTGAAATAATTGATCAGAGAGCTTTAGAAGAGTTAATTAATAGAAAAAAAGGATTGACTGGTAAAACAAAAAAGCTTGTTTAATAGAATTATAATACCTAATCACCCTGTTTACTCTTTTCGGAGAATACACTAAGGCAAAAAAGAAAGGGACAGAGGAAGGGTAGTGCTGAAGTGTTGTAGCTTTCGATATTCAAATCTACTAGTACGAGATATCGTGAATATCACAACAGATAGTGAATATAATTAACCAACTTCTTTATCACTTAAGCACTAATCCTAAGGCTAAAGCGCATAAATCTCCTACATTAAAAAAGCCCGCTTGGAAAACCAAGCGGGCTTTATAATATGAGACAGCTTTAGGTTTACTTAATGAGCTGCATTTTTAGCTCTTTGGTAAATGTTGTTCCTGATTGCCCAACTGCATCCATTCGGGCTATGTAAACACCACTTGGCAGGGTATTAGCATCAAAGGTTATGCTATGGAAGCCAGCACTCATGTTATTATTAATAAGTGTTGCTACTTCCTGCCCCATGATATTATATACCTTCAAGACAACCTCTGCTGCTTCAGGTAGTGCATAGGTAATTTCAGTTGAAGGGTTAAATGGATTCGGGTAGTTTTGCTCTAAGCTAAAACTTTCCGGTTGTTCTGTTCCCGGAGCTATTGGTTTGCAAGGAAATCCTGGTTGGCAGCCACCACCTGTAACTGTAATATAGTTCTTCAAATAACCCTCATGAGTTCTTGAATCTGTGATTGTAGCCTGAATGTAGAAATCACTTGTATTTGTACCTGTATACGAAGAACCAGTACCAACAACTGTTCCACTTCCTCCACCAAAGGGTATCTTTTTCCATTCATATTGTAGAGGAGATTGCCCATCTGAAGAACTTGCAGTCCACGTAGCATTTACACCTGAAGTAATTGATGAGGGGCCAGTTATATCAACATCTAAGGGAGCATGCATTCCAACCCCTTTATCTGCAAATCGATTTTGTATCATTTTCCAATTTGCTCCACTATTCATTGCTTGGTCTTTAGCAATCATGACATTCCTGAAATCTAAAAAGTCAGGGTCATTATTAACTGTTTCAATTGAATAGAAAATCACTTCATCGATGTCGTCACTATTAGAAGCATCACTACGGATGTCCCATAAGATAGATGAGAAAAACTCTCCGACAATATAAACTTCTTCGAAATCACCATTTACGTCATACTCTATATCTCCAAAAACATCATAATCTGGATCATCCATTTCCCTTCTTCCTCTATAGTCAGAATCATGATTGGCAAACATGTAATCACCAAGTTCAGGTCTATCAGTATATGAGCCAGGGAAATAATCAGCTAAACCTTCTATCAAAGCTCTCTCTGTATCTGAACTAATGTTAACTAATGACCCATTAAGTTTGTGTGTTACAGCGTGCATGTATTCATGCATTATAACTTTATCCTCACGAGAAGCTTTATTACAATTATCATTATCAACGTAACCATTTGTACCAAGTGTTATTTTCTTGGGACCAGGATAATAAAAAGCGCTACATGAACCAGCACGAACATTAATTACAGTTTTTGGCATCTGATTTGCCACATCAGAATCGATGTTACTAATATAATTTCTTCTGAAGTTTTCAGAATGATGGTAAGCCATAACTTCATCTAACTCATCATCAGTTTCGGAATAATTAAAGTAATAACTTGCACCTATATCTTTAAATTGGTCGTCAAAATATCCAACTTTAAGATAAGTACCATTAAGTTTTGTAGGGCTGTTTAAATTCCAAAGGTATCCGGAAGTTAGATTAGAGTTTAAACCCGGATGTGTCGCAAAAACATTACCGAGACCAGTTGCTAAAGAGGCTTTATTAGCATTTTCTTTTTGATTGCCATTGAATTTTGGAGATAATTTTCTTTGCAGATTTGGCGGTTCTGCCCCACCCATTCCAACATTAAGGTTATTAGCTTTTAAAACTTCTCCTGATTTAGCATCTACAAAGACATTCCAGAATATTCTTTTGTTGTTGGAGTGAACATCAAATTTATAAGACAAATGGAACGTATGTTCATCTTTCACGAAAACGACCAGCTCTTCGTTTGAGGATTCTAAGGCGTTGGATTCTTCTGCCAGATGTTCTACTGCAATGGTACTCGCTTCAATTTCACTAATACTTGTAGATTTAGATAATGATATATTAGGATAGTAATGTCCAGTTACAAGATTGATACTGCCATCAGAAAGTATATGAACTCTATACTCTGCACCATAAACAGGTAAACCTTTATACACTTGGTCAAGAATTACCGTGCTTGTTCCTTTGCGGGATTTAGTTTCTCGGTATTTAAGAGTTTTTAAATCATTCTCAAATGAGAATAACTCCTTATGTTTAGCAAGAAACTGTCTTGCTATTGCCTCTGGGGTACCTTGGAATCGTACACTTTTACCGGCAAAAAGTGATCTGGGTGCTTCTCCATGTTTATTCCATCGAACCTCCCATTCAGTACCCTCTTCAGCTTTGAACTGAGTCCAGGCAGCTTTCTTGTTTTCAGTTATTTCTTGACCATTTACGCTATATGCACTGAAAATAAGTGCTAAGGTGATGGTTGATATTATGATTAGATATTTCATTGTTTACCTCATTTTTGGTTATTATTGAGGTGTTCCGTAGTTCTGTAATGAACTACAGATACACCAAACCCCTTCAGGATTACCCTTCATTCTTTAGTCGGAGCGATGGATGTCTTGGGGGGTATTTTTTTAGTTAAACCATTTGAAGGTTCCTCGAGCAGGTTTAAGTTCAATATGAATTAGTTCGTACTTTCCTTCTGTGAATTTATAAAATCTACTTTGATCAGTAGCCCTTTCATATTTCGATGCTTGAATAAGCATCAATGATCCATCATTACTCCATTGCACGTCTCCTGACGTTTTAAAGTCAGGTAAAAGTAACTTATGGCCGTTCGTTTCATAATCGTACAGATAAGCTTGCACACCACCCACAGCTGTTTGATAAGTAATAAATCTACCATCAGGGCTCCAGTTTGGATCTGTCGCATTTCCTGATTCCGTAATTCTTTCGAGCGCCCTGCTTTCCAGGTCCAAAGTATAAATATCTTGTTTGAAACCGGATAACCCTGAATCAACATATGCTACTTCGGTAGAGAAAGCCAACTTTGAACCATCCGGACTCCATGATGGGTGTCTGTCTTTCCAGTAGTTATTGGTGATTCTCGTTACAGAGTCGGTTTCAAAATCATATACAAAAATCTCATAATTTATACCACCACCGCTACAGGCTACACAATCTTCAAAAGCTATTTTAGATCCATTGGGACTCCATACTGGGTTTCCTCCAAGGTAGACTAAATCACTAGAAATTTTTTTCATAGGTCTTTTATTGGACCCATCAGCATTCATAATAAATATAGCATCAGAACTCACCGCTCCTTTTTTTGTGGTAGTAAATACGATTTTAGCCCCATCCGGACTCCATGATGGGTCAAAGGCTGAATACTTCCCAAAATTGGTGAGGTTTTTTAAATCAGATCCATCGGTATTCATTTTGAACACTTGAGGTTCTTTGGTCTTTTCGTTGGTAGAAAAGACAATTTTACCAGGGATCTCAGGCTTGGGGTTGTTGTCATCAAGCAAATCACAGCCTTGAAGGAGTAGAAAAGCAACAAGAATAGTAACAAGTAAAAATTTTTTCATTCAGTCTCTCTATAGGAAAAATTTCGAATGCAACATATACAGGATACTCATACGACTTAAATGTTACAAATTAATTTAATTACGCATAAAATCTATAATCGATTACTAATATTATTATGTGAATTGGTTAGCTGCATGGAGTAATTATTACTAAAGGTGTCAGTAGGTAAGAGCGATTTCAAAGTAACTCCTTACAAAAAAAGTTTAAAAACCACATAATTGTACTGTGAATTAGAAAAGTGCTAGAGTGCTAGAGTGCTAAACTAACTATAAATAATTTTTTGAAATGTAGGTAGGCCAGAAGAATTAGTAATACTAAATTAATTCTAATCTACTAAAATCAAAAATTACATCACTTTAGCACTGTTGATGTTTAATAACTGAGTCTATTTATTCTCTACCTATAAACTCATCAACCTTAGAGGAGAAATCTCCAACAGACACATTCATTGCATGACATAACCGGTAAATAGTATGCATAGTTGGCCTACGCTTCAGTGATTCTATCTTTTCTACCATTGTCCTATGAACACCACTTTCCTCGGCAAGTGCAATCTGAGATAAGTTTTTTTCAGCCCTGAAATGCTTTAGCGTTTGGGCGATTGCTCTGGATATTTGCTCGTCTGTTGGCATTGCCAATTATGGCTTGACAATGACCCTAATTACAACATACTATAGGGTGGTTAATTAATAAATAAAATGGAGACCATTATGTGGTACTATATTGTAGCTGGAGGAATAGTCATTTATGGATTATGGGCTGCCGGCAGCATAGGAGATGAAAGGAAACAAAAGCTAAAAACTAGCGATTGCCTCAAATGTAATGAGGGGATGGGGCAACTGCAGCAATCAAATAAAGGGAAGTATTCTTATAAATGCGACCATTGTGGATCAACTTGGGTAGAGCGAAGATGAAACATTACTTAGTTACTATACTA